>JBEEJM010000366.1:0-4940 GCA_041169205.1 Pseudomonadota bacterium
ATGCTTTGCGCGCACTGGCCATGGGAGACGCACCACCGCCCAAAGCCAACACCTCGGCCACGCTGCTGCCAGCGTCTTTGAGTTCGTAAATAGCGCTTTGGTCATACGCGCCGGTGACCGCGACACGCGGGCCGGTGGCGGGAATAAAAATAACGTCGCCCGGCAGCAACGCCACGTCGCGGCTCTTGTCGCCTTTGGCGATGAAGTCATACAGGTCGAGCTTGGTGACGGCCTTGCCACCACGCTGCAACTCAATGTTGCGCATAGAGCCGTTGGCGCTGGGGCCACCACTGACAAAAAGTGCATTTACTAGGGTGCTGAGGCTGGACACGGCGTAGGTGCCCGGCTGCTTGGCCTGGCCCACCACATACACCTGAATGCTGCGCAACTTGCCCAGCGAGGCGTTCAAACTGAAATTGGCAAAGACTTTGGCCAATTGGCCTTTGAGCACAGGCTCGAGGTCTGCTACTTTGACACCCGCCAGAGGCACCACGCCCACTTTGGGGATTTGCACCTGGCCATTGCGGTCCAGCACCAGGTTGGCATTGAAATCGACTGCGCCCCAGACTTGCAGGCGAACCTCGTCACCGGGGCCCAGAATGTAATTGGCGGGCGCGGCCAAGCCTGCGTCGGGCACATAGTTTTGGGGCGCATCAAACAGCTGGCCGCCAAAGATGGGAAGCAACTTGCCGGTGGCCTCTTGCACAAACTTTTGAAACTGGCTGGGCGGGTCGTTGCGTGCCGGGCCGCGGGCTCGGCTGAGCACCCGGTTCAACTCGTCGGTGCTTTGTGTGGGGGCGGTGTTGTCGACGCTGGCTTTGCCGATGTCACGGCCAGGCATGGTGAGGTTGTCCGCAGGTTTGGCGAGGGCCGTGCCGGTGGGCTGCAGCGGCATTTCTGAGCTTGCGTCTGTCTGCCGGGTTGGCAGCTGAGCGTGTGCAGCGCCCAAGACGACAAAACAAATTCCCACGAAGAGGCCACGAAGCGAAAACCGAAGATGTGTCATTGCGAGAGAAAAGAGGGGCTGAAAGGGCCGATTATCCATTGGCCGCTGTGGGAAAACTAGAGCCGCCAAAGCGACGATCCCGGTTGCGGTAGAAGTCGATGGCGGTGGTGAGTTCTTGCTCGTCAAAGGCGGGCCACAGCGTATCGCTGAAATACAGCTCGGTATAGGCCAACTGCCACAGCATGAAGTTGCTGATGCGCCGCTCGCCGCCGGTGCGGATGAGCAGATCGGGATCGGGCGCGTGGGCCATGGCGAGAAACGGCTGCACGGCTTCTTCGGTGGCTTCACGCAACGGGGCTTGCGGGTTGTGGGCCTGCCATGCCTGGACGGCCTGCAGGCAATCCCAGCGGCCACCGTAGTTGATGGCTACGGTGAGGGTAATGCGGGTGTTGGCGGCGGTATGCGCTTCGGCATCGCGGATGAGGGCTTGAATGCGGGTGTCGAACTTGGACAGGTCGCCCACCATCTTGAGCCGCACGCCCTTGGCATGCATGTCGCCCACTTCTTTTTGCAGGTAAAGCCCGAGCAAGCCCATGAGTGCCGAGACTTCGGTCTCCGGGCGCTTCCAGTTTTCGGTGCTGAAGGCAAACAGGGTGAGGTGCGGAATGCCCAGGTCTGCACACGATTGCACAATGCCTTTGACGCGCTTGGCACCTGCAGCATGGCCCAGTGCCGAGGGCAAACCCCGGCTGCGGGCCCACCGGCGGTTGCCGTCCATGATGACCGCAACATGGCGAGGCAATGGACTTGCCTGCGATTGTGATTTTTCTGACAAAGGGGAGCCCTGTTATTTTTTGTCCGGCTGGTGACAGTCAACCGGTGATCAAGCATTGTCGCCGAGGCGATAGCTGATCAAGTGAGCGGTATTCTAATTCACATTAATGACTCTGCAGCATTCCCCGAAGTGTCCTTGAATCTGATAAAAGCAACGTCACTAGCATTCAACCAATCCACAAAAAAAGGATAGTTAGCCATGATTTGTGGATTTTATTTTTAATCCCTATAATAGGGATATTAAGCCACAATACAGGGATAACAGTGAGTGCCTCTGATTTTTTATTCACGCCTAGCGTACAGCGGGTACTAGGTGCTACGCTGCTCCACCCGGAGCGGGTCTTTACGCTCCAAGAGCTCCTGCGCTTAGCCGGCACTGGTCGCGGCAGTACGCAGCAACAGATTGACCGACTCGTACAGGCAGGGGTATTGCAAGAAGAACCCCGCCGGGGGCGGCAGCGAAGTATCAAAGCCAATGCTTCTTTTTTTCTGTACGCGGAGCTTGCTAGCATCGCTCGAAAATCATTTGCGTTGACGGAACCACTCCGTAGCGCCCTTGAGCCCTTTTCGGCTCAGATTGACAGTGCATTTTTGTTCGGCTCTGTTGCCAAGGGACTTGACACGAGTACCAGTGACATTGACCTGATTGTTATCGGCACCGCCTGCCTCTTGGACTTGTCGGAGGCATTGCAGAAGGTGGAGCAGAATATTAGGCGGCCAATCCATCTCGGTCTGTATGAGCCCGCCGAATGGGCCGAAGTGTCAAAATCGGATCCGGTAATGGTGCAGATTGCAAGCGGTCCAACGATAAGGTTAATGCCTCATGACAAGACCCTCTGAATACGAAAACCTCATTAGAAACAAAGCCTTCGAGGTTGTTGTGCCAACGGCCGGTGCCACAGAGAGTTTTCTGCGTAACGCAGGTGACTATCTCGCTACAGCAAAAGAGCTGGATCCCTCAAAGCCTCTGCAAGTGTTCACGATGGCTTATGAAGGTTACTTTCAAGTGGTGCAGGCTGTGTTGGAGTTCTACGAGGTTCGCACAAAGGAGGCTGGGCGAAATCTGGCGATACAGCGTGTGTCTTCGGACTTGAAAGTCGACACGAAAGAGTTCGTATTCATAACAAAGGCGCACGAACGACGAAACGGAACGTCCTACCACTCACCCTTCCCACCCGTATCGAAAGCCGAGGCATTGACAATGTTAGCTGTCCTTGAGAAGTACCTGCCGCGAGCATATGCCTATATGGGATTGAACCGGCCGATATGAGCGACCACTGGGAGGCTACTCCATTTGAAACAAAAAAAAGCCTCGCAACACTGCGAGGCTTTTTTAATGGTGGTGGGTGATGACGGGCTCGAACCGCCGACATTCTGCGTGTAAGGCAGACGCTCTACCAACTGAGCTAATCACCCGGCCTTGAAACCGGAAGTCAGTTCAACGCATCTTTCAATGCTTTGCCCGGACGGAATTTGGGAACTTTGGCAGCCTTGATTTTAATCGCTTCGCCGGTACGGGGGTTGCGACCGGTGCGTGCCGCACGTTTGCCCACTGCAAAGGTACCAAAACCGACCAAAGAAACAGTGCCGCCCTTTTTCAAGGTGGTCTTCACAGCGCCAATGGTGGACTCCAGGGCGCGCGTAGCAGCAGCCTTGGAAATGTCAGCATGTTTTGCGATGTGTTCAATGAGTTCGGTTTTATTCACAAAGGCCCCTTGTATGGATGTGGACGGCTTGTCTCTTCAATAATTTTTAACGACGGTGCGGACGCGAATTTTAGTCGCATTTCTACGGCAGCCAAGAATGAATTTACAAGAATTTTTATGCTAAAGAAAGCCTGCCCAGCCCCGTTCAGCGGGCCTTGGCACGAATTTCTGGCAGCGCTTTTTGCAAGTAGTACACCATGGACCACACTGTGAAAAACGCCGAGGCCCAGATGAGCACCACGCCCCATTGGTGCGTGTCGATCAGGCCAAACAGGCGGCCATCAAATAGCAAAAAGGGAATGGCCACCATTTGCACCACGGTCTTGAGCTTGCCGATCATGTGCACCGCCACGCTCTTGGAGGCACCGATCTGGGCCATCCATTCGCGCAATGCCGAAATAGCGATTTCGCGGCCAATGATGATGAGGGCCACAAACACATCGGCACGCTGCAAATGCACCAGCACCAGCACGCAGGCGCAGACCAAAAACTTGTCGGCCACCGGGTCGAGAAAAGCGCCAAAGGAAGACGTTTGGTTGAGCCTGCGGGCCAGGTAGCCGTCGAGCCAGTCGGTCAGGGCGAACACCACGAACATGACGGTGGCAATCAGGTTGCGCTCGGCCTGCGAGGCTGCCGCTTCTGGCAGGTAGAACACGCCCACGATGAGGGGAATCGCAAAGATTCGCGCCCAGGTCATGATGGTGGGGATGGTCGTGAACATGGCTGTCATTGTGGCATGGCTAGTGAAGCGCTCTGTAGATTTCTTCGGCCAATTCGCGCGAAATTCCGTCGACCGAGGCAATGTCTTCGGCACTGGCCAGCCCCACACCGCGCACCCCACCAAACCGCTGCAACAGCTTGGCCCGCCGCTTGGGGCCGATGCCGGGAATGTCTTCGAGCTTGCTGCCGCCCACGCGCACTTTGGCACGGGCTGCGCGCATGCCGGTAATGGCAAAGCGGTGCGCCTCGTCACGAATCTGGGCCACCAGCATGAGGGCAGCAGAGTCCGCACCGAGGTAGACCTTGTCGCGGCCATCGGCAAACACCAGCTCTTCGAGGCCCACTTTGCGGCCCTCGCCTTTTTCCACGCCTACGATGAGCGACAGGTCCAGCCCCAAGCTCGTAAACACTTCGCGCGCCATGGACACCTGGCCTTTGCCGCCGTCCACCAGCACCAGGTCGGGCAAGCGGCCCGTGCCCGCAGGTATTTGGCCGGTGTGCTTGGCCTCGGCCAGCGTTTCAGCCAACTTGCTGTAGCGCCGCGTCAGCACCTGGCGCATGGCGGCGTAGTCGTCACCGGGGGTGATGCCGTCGATGTTGTAGCGGCGATATTCGGCGTTTTGCATCTTGTGGTGGTGAAACACCACGCAAGACGCCTGCGTGGATTCGCCAGCGGTGTGCGAGATATCAAAGCACTCCACGCGCAGGTCTTCGAGATTGTCCAGCGCCAGATC
>JBEEJM010000367.1:0-4089 GCA_041169205.1 Pseudomonadota bacterium
GAAGCCGGCCATACCGACGAAGTGGCGGTCGCATTTTTGAGTGCCAAGTCGCAAGGCACCGCAGAGGTCAATGAAGTGATCTTCACGGCGGGCTCACACGAAGGCTTTACGGGCGATCTGCACATCGCCCGCATTGAGAACCCGCAAGATGATTTGGCACATTTCATCTGTGCCATTGTGGACCAAGGCCCGCTGCTGGCAGAACGCCACGCCTTGCAGCAAAGTGCCGATGTGCTGCGCCAGCGCAACGAAGATTTGCTGCTCAGCGAGAAGCGCATGGCGGCCATCATCGACTCGTCCATGGACGCCATTTTGTGCATCGACGAAAACCAGTGCATTACCGTTTTTAACCCCGCTGCGGCCACCTTGTTTGAGTGCCCTGCGGAGCAGGCTTTTAGTACGGTGCTGGGACGCTTTTTGCCGGACGTCGAAAAAATGATTTTGGAAGGCAATGTGTTGACCCAGGCCACGCTGGGAGAGTTCCAGGCGCAGACCCTGCAGGGGCGACCCATTTACGTGGAAATCAGCGTGTCCATCGAGCGGCGTTTGCGCACACGCTCCGCGCAAGGGGCGCACCTGCGGGACCCGCATGTGCAGCGCGATCCCAAGCGCATGACCAGTGCCATCACCACCATTTTTGCGCGCGATTTGACCAATCGCAAAAAGGCCGAAGCACAACGTGTCGCGCTGGAAACCCAGTTGCGAGAATCCCAAAAAATGCAGGCCATGGGCACCATGGCGGGCGGCATCGCGCACGACTTCAACAACATCCTGAGCGCCATTCTGGGCAATGTGGAGCTGGCCAAGCAAGACACTGCCGCCGACGCACCGGCGACCGCCAGCCTCAGCGAGATTGAAAAAGCCGGACGCCGTGCCCGTGACCTGGTGCGGCAGATTTTGACGTTTAGCCGCAATGAGCCACCACGGCGCGTGCCTTTGCAGCTCGGAGAAATGGTGCACGAAACCGTGCGTCTGGTGAAAGTAACGCTGCCCCCGCAGGTCGATGTCAAAGTCCACGTGCCGTTTACCAGCCCCCCCGTACTGGCCGATGCCACCCAGATAGAGCAGGCTTTGTTGAACGTCGCCACCAACGCCATTTTGTCCATGGGCACCGGCAAGGGCACGGTCAGCATTACGCTGGGGCAAACCCACCTGACCGAACCGTTGAGCGGCCGCCTCGGGCTGATACCCGGGAACTATGTCACCCTGGCAGTGCAGGACTCAGGTGCGGGTATGTCGGCGGCCACCATGGAGCGCATCTTTGAGCCCTTTTTTACCACCCGCCAGGTCGGCCAAGGCACCGGGCTCGGGCTGGCGGTGGTGCACGGCATCATGCAGACCCACCAAGGTGCGATTGATGTGCAGAGCACGCTGGGAATGGGCAGTGTATTTACGCTGTATTTCCCCATCTCCGACCGGGCAGCATTTGCGTCGCCCGTAGAGCCCATCAAGGTGCAGGAAGTGCACGGAATGGGCAGGCACGTGCTCTATGTGGACGACGACAAGTCGCTGGTCTATTTGGTGACGCGGGCCTTGACGCGCAAGGGTTTTCGCGTCACCACCTTCACCGAGCCGCTTGAGGCCCAGGCCGCGCTGGAACACGACCCCTACCAATTTGATTTACTGGTCACCGACTACAACATGCCGGGGTACAGCGGGCTGGACCTGCTGCGCTCGGCCAAGGCCGTGCGACCCGACCTGCCGGTTGCCCTGGCTTCGGGCTACGTGACCCAGGATATCGAGAACAGCGCCATCGAAGCCGGTGCCTGCGCCCTGATCTACAAGCCCAGCGACATCAACGAGTTGTGCGAAACCGTGCAGCGCCTGATCGCTGAGCACCATGCCGATTGAAGTCGCGTTGGACGTAATTTACGCGGATGACGCCCTCCTTGTCCTGAACAAGCCCTCGGGGCTGTTGTCGGTTCCTGGCAAAGGCCCGGACAAGCAGGACTGCCTGAGTAGCCGGGTGCAGGCCATCTACCCGGATGCGCTGGTGGTGCACCGGCTGGACATGGCGACCTCGGGCCTGCTGGTGTTTGCCCGCGGCATTCAGGCACAACGCGCGCTCAACCAGGCGTTTGCCGGCAGAGCGGTGTACAAACGCTATGAAGCGATCGTTAGTGGTCTGGTAGAGCAGCCGACTGAGGCGTGGCGCACGATAGACCTGCCGATCATCGTGGACTGGCCGAACCGGCCCTTGCGCATGATTGACCAGGCACGCGGACAGGCTAGCGTGACGCACTTGCAGTGCCTGCACCACGATGCAGCGGCGCACATGACGCGCGTGGCGCTGGAACCGGTCACCGGGCGCTCGCACCAGCTGCGCATTCATTTGCAAGCCATTGGGCACCCGATCCTGGGCGACACCCTGTATGCCCCCGCTGAGACCGCCGCGCTGTCCCCCCGTTTGCTGCTGCACGCCTGCGTGTTGCGCCTACCGCACCCCCTCCATGGGGAAGAATTGGCGTTCGAGTGCCCTGCCGAATTTTGAAGCGCAATTCGCAAACCCGCCCCTGCACCTAAAATGCCGTTGTGACTACCATTCTCAACGCCGACCTGCACTGCCACTCCGTGGTTTCCGACGGAACCTTGACGCCCGAGGCACTCGCCGAGCGCGCACATGCCAACGGCGTGGAGCTGTGGGCGCTGACCGACCACGACGAAATTGGTGGCCAACGCCGTGCCGCCGATGCCGCCAAAGCGCTGGGCATGAAATACCTCACCGGCGTCGAAATATCCGTGACCTTTATTGGGCACACCGTGCACATCGTGGGCCTGGGTTTTGATGCCGACAACGCAGCCCTGCGTACCGGCTTGCAGCAAACCCGTGGCGGACGCACCGCGCGCGCCAAAGAAATGTCGGACGGCCTGGCCAAAGTCGGCATCAAGGGGGCTTTTGAGGGCGCGCTGAAGTTTGTCGGCAACCCCGAATTGATCTCGCGCACCCACTTTGCACGCTTTTTGGTGGAAAGCGGCGTCTGCAAAGAAACCAACGAAGTGTTCCGCAAGTACCTGACCGAAGGAAAACCGGGTTTTGTGGAGCACCGCTGGGCCACGCTCAAAGACGCCGTCACCTGGATCACCGGCGCAGGCGGCATGGCCGTGATTGCCCACCCGGCCCGCTACAAGTTCACCCCGAATGAAGAGTTCGCGCTGTTCACCGAATTCAAGGCGCACGGCGGTCAGGGCGTGGAAGTGGTCACCGGCAGCCACTCTGCCGCCGAGTACCTGATCTATGCAGACACGGCGCAAGAGTTTGGAATGGCAGCCTCGCGCGGCAGCGACTTTCACAGCCCCGACGAGAGCCATACCGAACTGGGCACGTTGCCCTTCCTGCCCGGCCACCTCACGCCGGTGTGGGAAACATTGGCCTCGCGCATCCAATAAGCATGGCGCAGTATTTCGAAGTTCACCCCGAGAATCCGCAGATGCGCTTGCTCAAACAGGCCGTGGCCTTGCTAGGCAAAGGGCAAATCGTGGCCGTACCTACCGACTCCAGCTACGCGCTGGTGTGCCACCTGGATGACAAGGCCGCAGCCGACAATCTGCGCCGGATTCGCGGTGTGGACGACAAGCACCACCTCACCCTGCTCTGCCGTGACCTGAGCGAACTCGCCAGCTATGCCCGCGTGGACAACCGGCAGTACCGTCTGCTCAAGCAGGCCACGCCCGGCCCATACACGTTTATTCTGGAAGCCAGCAAGGAAGTGCCACGCCGCGTAAGCCACCCTTCGCGCAAGACCATTGGCCTGCGTGTACCCGACCATAAAGTGCTCCAGGGGCTGCTAGCCCTCCACGGTTCTGCGTTGCTAGCTACAACTTTGATAGCGCCTAACGAGTCCGATCCGATCAACGATGCACACGATATCCGTGACCGCTACGAGCACCAGATCGCCGCCGTGATCGATGCGGGTGCTTGCGCCCACGAACCCACCACGGTGGTCGACCTGACCGGTGACACACCCGAAATACTGCGCCAAGGCGGTGGCGACGTGGCGCGTCTGGGCCTGTAGCCGGTTTCTGTCATTGCGGCCCTCATTCAAAAGGTAATTTTTCTGTGGATATTTCTCACCTCATTCAAACGGTTGC
>JBEEJM010000368.1:0-7287 GCA_041169205.1 Pseudomonadota bacterium
ACGGCGAGCTGTCACCCCTGCTGCACGTGGTGCCTCTGCAATTGTTGGCGTACCACACGGCTTGTGCGCGGGGGACGGATGTCGACAAGCCCAGAAATCTGGCCAAATCGGTCACAGTGGACTAGAGTGACCAGAGGACAACATTTTTATTCTGAACAAAGGAGTCATCACTATGGCAGGCGTATTCGGTAAAGATCCCAACATGAAGAAAAACACCCACGCGGAGCTCGAAAGGCTCAACCTGGAGCGCAAGCGCAAGTTGGCAGAAGCGGCTATCAAGTTCACGCAAAAGAAACCTGTCGTTCCAAGCAACCGTGAAGTGAAATAAAGTCTATTCAGGCAAAACATGGCATGCGATGAAGGCTTGGTAGAGCGCATCAGGGATGCACTGCGCGGCGCGTACGGTATGGGTGAAATTCGCATGTTCGGCGGCGTGTGCTTCACGCTCAACGGCAACATGATGTGCGGCGTCGTCAAGGACGACCTGATGTGCCGGATCGGGCAGGCCGCCTACGAACCCGCTTTGAAGCGCAAGCATGTGCGCGAAATGGATTTCGCCAAGCGGCCTATGAAGGGCTATATTTTCGTCGCCAGCGCGGGGCTCGCCGAAGACGAGGATTTAAGGGGCTGGCTGGACGCCTGTCAGGCGTTTGTGGGCGACATGCCCATGAAAGCGCCCAAGGTAAAACCCAAATAATTGGTCTCACATGGGAGGAAACAACATGGTCAGCAAGAACACGATTTGTCTTTGGTACGACGGCACCGCGTTAGATGCCGCAACCTTCTATGCCCAGACGTTTCCAGATAGTGCGGTGAGCGCAGTCCATCGCGCACCGAGCGACTATCCCGCGGGCAAGCAGGGTGATGTGCTGACTGTCGAATTCACTCTGATCGGCATCCCATGTCTCGGCCTGAATGGTGGGGCAGGGGTTAAACACAACATGGCTTTTTCGTTCCAGATCGCGACCGAAGACCAGGCCGAAACCGACCGCTTGTGGAACGCGATTGTCGGAAACGGCGGTGAGGAAAGCGTGTGCGGTTGGTGCAAGGACAAGTGGGGGCTGTCGTGGCAGATCACGCCCCGCGTCTTGACGGCCGCCGTTACCGACCCCGATCCAGCAGCGGCCAAGCGCGCGTTCACCGCCATGATGACCATGGGCAAGATCGATATCGCCGCGATTGAAGCGGCGCGGCGCGGATGAGCCTGCATCGTTGCCCCTGGTGTGAAGGGTTTGAGCTGTACCGCGAATACCACGACACCGAATGGGGCGTGCCGCTTTGGGACGATCAAGCACTGTTTGAATTGCTAATTCTGGAGGGCGCGCAGGCGGGGCTGTCATGGTCCACCGTTCTGAAGAAACGGGAAACCTATCGCGCAGCGTTTGACCAATTTTCACCCGACAAGATCGCGCTCTACGACGATCAAAAAATCGCCGAACTGCTGGCGAATCCCGGCATCATTCGTAACCGTTTGAAAGTTGCTGCGGCCATTACCAATGCCAAGGCCTACCTCCGGCTCAAAGAGAGTGGGCAGACTTTCAATGAATTTTTGTGGGCCTTCGTCAACGGCAAGCCGATGCAAAACGCACGGCAGTCCATGCAGAATGTTCCGACGACCACCGCAGCGTCAGATGCCATGAGCAAAGCGCTGTTGAAAGCGGGTTTCAAATTTGTCGGATCAACCATTTGCTATGCCTTCATGCAGGCCTCGGGTATGGTCAATGACCACCTCGTTACCTGCCATCGGCATGCAGTGTTGACGCCAGCCGGGTAACCAAGGCTTGCAGCGTTGCCCCGACCTCTCGCTCGATTTTGACTGTCAAAACCGCATCCGCCCGGGTGCGACCGATGTTGACCACGGCAACCGGTTTGCCGGCCGACACGGCGTCTTCGATAAACCGGTAGCCCGAATACACCATGAGCGACGAGCCCACCACCAGCATGGCGTCGGCTTGGGCCAGTGCTTCGCGCACCGCAGCGACTCGGTCGCGTGGGACGCTCTCACCAAAAAAAACAACGTCGGGTTTGAGCATGCCGCCGCATTGCGCACAGCCCGGCACGTCGAATTGTGCAAAGTCTTGGTCGGTGAGATCGGCATCACCGTCCGGGGCACTGTGGGCGTCTAACGTGGCCCAACCGGGGTTGCGGTGCAGCAGTTCGTCCTGCAACGCCCGCCGAGGGGAGCGCGCAGCACAACCGAGGCAGCACACGGTGTCGATGCGGCCATGCAGATCGACCACTTGCTGGCTGCCCGCGGCGTTGTGCAGGCCATCTACATTTTGTGTCACCAGCAATTGCACACGACCAGCAGACTCCAGTTGCGCCAGCGCGCGGTGCGCTGCTGTGGGGCTGGCACTGGCCATGGTGCGCCACCCCAGCATGCTGCGGGCCCAATAGCGCTTGCGTGCCACTTCGTCGCCAACAAATAGCTGAAACCGCATGGGCTCATTGCGTTTCCAGGCACCGTTGGTGTCGCGGTAATCGGGAATGCCGGCGTGGGTGCTGCAACCTGCCCCCGTGAGCACCAGCAAGCGCCGATAGCGTGCGGCAAAGTCTGCGAGTGGGGTGACAGGGTCCATTTGGCAATTATCGGGGGCGCACTTCAGGTTACACCTCGACACTTTTAAGACACAGTAGCGTCACATTGCGGTGGCACCATGCGGCCATGACTACCAACCACCTCACCGAACTGGTTCCTGCATTGGTTGCCAAAGTGTATGAAGAGTCATCTCCGCTGATGCGCAGGCACTTGCTGGAACATTTGCTCAAGCCATTGGGCGTGCTCTCGCTAGCAGCCATTGCCAACGGCGTTTTTGCCAGCATCACCCTGGGCAAAGGGTGGGGTTGGTCGACAGCGCACATTAGCTCCGAAGACGCACAACGGGTAAAGACCGGCGATGTCTTGGCCTTGGTCCACCATGTGCAGCAGGTGAGCGTGCAGGCTATCGACAGCCTGTCGCACCTGCTGGCCAGCGCGCCGGTGTTGGCCGGGTCTACCGCGACGGCGGTGTTGCTCGCGTTTTTGGCGAAACAGGCCACCCACCGAGCACCTTGGGTGGACAACGATTTCGATCCTATTGAGTGAACGAGCAGCCCCATTAAGGCCGTCGAAACGACACCTGTTGCCGCGCCCAGTACTTCGAGGTCAGTGGGTCTAGGCGCACATCGCCACCGGTGGACGGGGCATGCACAAAACGGCCCTCTCCCACGTAAATACCTGCGTGCGTCGCCACCTCTTTTTGGGTAAACACCACCAGGTCGCCGGTGCGCAGTGCGTGGGCTGGTATCGGTTGCCCCCAATCGACCAAGGTCGCCACGGTGCGTGGTGCCACGACACCAGCCCGGGTTTGGTACACATGCTTGATGAGGCCGCTGCAGTCAAACCCCGTGTCGGGCGTATTGCCCCCATAGCGGTAGGGCGTGCCCACCAGACTGATGGCGTAGATGGTCACATCATTGGCTTGCGCCAGCGTCAGGCGTGCGGGAATTTCGGTGGCTTGCGGCAGCGGCGTTGGCTGCGGCGTGGTGGGTGCAAAGGAACACGCGCCCATCAACAGAGCCGAACCCAGAGTGACAAGTGCTTTCATAAAGTGCATGCGCTATGGTAGCCGTTGCAAGCCCAGGTCGGCCGTAAACGCCGATGCAGCGTTGTGTGTTGATCGTCTGTCTTTATAGAAAGCCTTTGCCCATGCGCCACGTTTTGTATCCCCTCTCGCTTGCCATGACCGTCGTGCTCAGCCAGGCGGCCAACGGCCAGATGACCGAGCAGCGCAGCACCCTGGCCGACCAGCGTGAAGTGGCCGTCACCATTTACAACGACAACCTGGCCCTGGTGAAAGACCAGCGCCGCGTGCAACTCAAACCCGGTGGCGGTGCATTGGCGTTTCGCGACGTGAGTGCGCGCATGCGCCCCGAGACCGCGCTCTTGCGCAGCGTCAGCGTGCCTGGCGCTTTGCGGGTGTTGGAGCAAAACTTTGATTTCGATTTGCTCACGCCGCAAAAGATGCTGGAAAAGTATGTGGGCCAAACCGTGAACGTGGTGCGTACCCACCCCACTACCGGGGTAGAGACGACCGAGGCCGCCACCGTGCTGTCCGCCAACAACGGCGTGGTGTTGCAAATTGGCCAGCGCATTGAAACCGGCATTCCCGGGCGTCTGGTGTTTGGCAGCGTACCAGCCAATCTGCGCGACCGTCCCACGCTGGTGATGACGCTGGACAACACCGCCAACGTGGTGCAAGACATTGAGCTGAGCTACCTCACCGGTGGGCTGGCCTGGAAGGCCGATTACGTGGTTGAACTCAGTGCAGCCGACGACCGCCTGGACATGTCGGGCTGGGTGACACTCACCAACACCAGCGGTGCCAGCTACCGCAATGCCCGCGTGCAGCTAGTGGCGGGCGATGTGAACCAAGTCGCACCTGAAGTGGCGCAGCGCGGTCGTCCTGTGATGATGGCCTCTGCAATGGCCAAGGTCACTAGCGATGTGGCGCAGGAGTCTTTGTTTGAGTACCACCTGTACACCTTGGGCCAACCCACCACGATTGCCGAGAACCAGACCAAACAGGTGGCGCTGTTGTCGGCCTCGGGCGTGCCGGTGCGCAAAGAGCTGTTGCTGCGCGGCAGCGACTATTACTACCAGAGCAGCATGGGCGATTTGGGCCAAAAGCTCAAGGTAGCGGTCGTCGTGGAGTTTGACAACAAAGAGAGCGCTCGCTTAGGGCTGCCGCTGCCCAAAGGGGTGATTCGGGTCTACAAAAAAGACTCTGCCGGGAATGCCCAGTTCATTGGCGAAGACCGCATTGACCACACGCCCAAAGGCGAGACGGTGCGGCTCAAGCTGGGCGACGCGTTTGACGTGACGGCGGATAAAAAGCAGACCGATTTCAAAAAAATTGGCGTCAACAGCAAGTACAACGCCGCATTCGAGAGCGCCTACGAGCTGGTGATCAAGAACGCCAAGAAAGAGCCGGTAGTCGTCACGGTCAACGAACCGATGCCGGGTGACTGGCAAATCATCAGCGCCAGCCACGCCCACAGCAAGGGCGCGTCCAACACGGCCGTGTGGAAAATTGCGGTGCCAGCAGAAGGGCAAACCGTGCTGACCTACCGCGCGCAAGTGCGTTACTAAGGCAGCACGCTAGCGCGCGCAGGTCACGCGGTCGCGGCCGTTCTGCTTGGAGTGGTACAGCGCCGCGTCGGCCCGCGCAATAAAGCTTTGCGCGTCGTCACCCGCCTGCATCGAGGCCACACCGCCGGAAACGCTGACCGTCAGAATCATCTCCTGCGTGCGGCGGTCTTTGATCTTCATGGCACGCGTGCGTTGGCGTACGGCTTCCGTGATCTTGAAGCCGTCATCCAGCGTGGTGTTGGGCAACAAAATGGCAAATTCTTCACCGCCGTAGCGGGCGATTGCGTTTTTTTGGTCCGTCACCGAGATGCGCAGCACCTCGCCAATCGCCTGAATCACGCGGTCGCCCATCACATGGCCGTAGGTGTCGTTCACGTTTTTGAAGTGGTCAATATCCAGCATGGCCAAACAGTGCATGCGGCCGGCATCCAGCGGCTGGGCCAGCATCTTGGCCATGCGTTCGTCAAAACCTTTGCGGTTGAGCACGCGGGTCAAAGGGTCCATCACCGCTTCATCGCGGGCGCGGACCAGTTCACCCCGCAAGCGTTCGATTTCTTGCTGGCTGGCTTTGAACTGCTGCTCCATTTCTTGGGCCGAGCTTTGCATCTGGGCCGTGCCTGCCAGCGCCTGACCTAATAGCGAGGGCATGGCCGCCGCATCGTTGGCGGTGAGCGCGTCGGTCAGGCCTTGCAATTGGGTGCCAAAAAGCCCCGCCTGGTTGCCAGTACGCGACGCACTGTCCGCCATACCAGCCATCATCTTGTGCATCTCGTCGCTGATGCGAGTCAAGGTGGATGCGTCAACGTCTGCGATATGGCTCTGATAAAGCTGCAAAACAGCGGCATCGCCCAGACGAGGGGTGGCGGGCAAGGTTTTTTCAACGGCCGCGGTGAGCGCGCCATTCATGCCGGCAGAGTATTCGTACCAGACGGCAAACGACACGGGGTTAAACGCCGCGTCATGTTGGCCCATCAGTGCGACGACTCGGCGCAAGAGTTCGGCACTTTGGGCTTTGGATTCTTGGTATCTCAAGTGGTGTCTCCAGCGGCTCGCTTATAAGCCGGCAGGCGCTGTGTGCGCTCTTATTTTTGGCTCCCGCCGCATTTTGCCTTACCCAATGCATGTCGTTTCACAGGGCGGTGGAACAAATTGGCATTCCTGGCGTTTTTTTGTGACTTATGTCAATTTGCACCAAAGTGGTGCAAATATCGGATTTAAACCGCTGTTGCCGCCTGTTTTTTTGAAAATTTTAGAAATAGCCCTAAATCCCCGCCTAAATCTGCCGTTAAGAATCGTACGTCAACTAATAAAAGTCACTGGAGAGGCCCACAGGCCTAAACCAAAATGCAATTGCCTTCCATAGAACGAACCCAAAATCTGCGCCTCTCCGGCGCCGATGTGGCTTCGTCTGGGGCAAACAGGGTCATACCGCTTGCTCCGGTGAATCCATCGGTGAGTGCGCATACGTCCATTGAACCTACGCCTGGCGTGGTGAACATGGTCAACCCGGCGCTGCAACACAAGGCACAGCCGACCGAGGGCGAGCCGGTGTTTACCAGCGTGCCGGACCCGCTAAAGACAAAAGTTCAAGAGGTGGTGCCCCATGACTGGACGATTCACCGTCCGGCTGCGCAAAAGGTGGAAAATCCGCCGCCCAAACCCATCGCCCAGGTGCTGATGGACCACCTGCGCACCATGTGGACGGCCAGTGCCAGTGCCATCCAGATCGAGCAGGTGAAAAATCACGTCACGCCCGCCGAGCCCGCCGTGCCCACGCAAGTGCCGGGCGATCTGGCCAAACAGATCTTGACCTACCAGCCGGCCAAGATCAAAAAGACCGAAAACCTCTGATCCAGATCAGCGTGGCATTGCCGCCACCCCGCGCCGTGCTCTACCATGGCGACCATGCACACCACAGCCCTCGTACTTTTCTCCGGTGGACAAGATTCCACCACCTGCCTCGTCCACGCCCTGTCGCGCTTTGAGCGCGTAGAAACTGTCGCGTTTGACTACGGCCAGCGCCACCATGTGGAGCTCCAAGCCCGCCTGAATGTGCTGCGTGAAATCAAGGCGCTGTTTCCCCAGTGGGCGTCCAAACTAGGCGAAGACCATCTGCTCGACCTGGCCGTACTTGGCAAAGTGAGTGAAACCTCACT
>JBEEJM010000369.1:0-11838 GCA_041169205.1 Pseudomonadota bacterium
GCTATTAAATTAGTAGCTGCTTGCGCATATTCCACGGAGGCTAAGCCCTTATTTAGCAGTGAACCGACGCGTACACCGAGCAGGCGCAGGCGTTTGTCCAGCGGTGCGCGCTTGAGGCACAGGCCGGCCGCCTGGCGAATGGTTTTGGCGTCGGCGGTGTAGTGCGCCAACGTCAGGTCGCGGGTGACGCCTGTGAAGTCGTCAAAGCGCAGCTTGATGCCAATGGTTTTGCCTACATAGCCCTGGCGCTGTAAGTCGGCGGCTACCTGCTCACACAGGTGGGTGAAGATGGCACCCAGCTCGGCTTTGTCGCGCACGGCGTGCAGGTCGCGATCAAACGTGGTTTCGCGGCTCATGCTGACCGGTTCGCTCTCGGTGCTGACTGGGCGGTCGTCTTGTCCGTGGCTGGCGGCGTACAGCCAGGCACCGGTGCGCTGGCCAAAGGTGTCCATCAGCCACTGCTGGTCGCGCGCAGCCAATTGGCCAATGGTCTCGATGCCATGGCGCTTGAGTTTTTCGTCCGCTTTGGGGCCAATGCCGTTGATCTTGCGGCAGGCCAGCGGCCAGACCATGGTCTCCAGGTCTTCGGGGTGCACGATGGCAATGCCGTTGGGCTTGTTGAACTCGCTGGCCATTTTGGCCAGCAGTTTGTTGGGTGCCACGCCGACCGAACAGGTCAGGCCGGTGTCGTCAAAAATGGCCTTTTGAATGAGCCGTGCCAACACGCGCCCGCCTTCGCGCTGGCCGCCGGGCACGTCGGTAAAGTCGATGTACACCTCGTCCACCCCGCGGTTTTCCATCAGCGGGGCGATGTCGGTGATGATGGATTTGAAGCGCGCTGAGTAGTGCCGGTACTGGGCAAAATCGACCGGCAGCAAGATGGCTTGCGGACACGACTTGGCGGCCTTCATCAACCCCATGGCCGAGCCCACGCCAAACTGGCGCGCCGCATAGGTAGCGGTGGTAATCACGCCTCGCCCGGTGTAGCCCGCCAGAAGGGGGAAAAATTCTCGTGGAATTTGCGCCAAATCATTCGGCCCCCATTCCCGTTCGGGCTGGGTTTGTCGAAGTCTGCCCAGTAAATCGTCCTCGCGTCTGCGGCCACCGCCAATCACCACAGGCAAGCCCTTGAGTTGAGGGTAGCGCAGCAGCTCCACCGAGGCGTAAAACGCATCCATGTCCAGATGCGCGATGCGGCGGACGGGCCGCTGCACGGCTAACGGGCCTTTTGAACGATCGCGCCCTGAAAGAGGTAGGGCAGGCGCGGGCCTTGGCTGGGCGAGACGCCGCCTTTGTTCTCTACGCTGATGGCCAGGGTGTCGATGGGGGCGAGGTCGGCATCTGTGGCGTTGAGGCGCTGCATCTTGACCTTGGCGCTGAGCACGCCCAGCGACACCGGGCGTTTGGTCCCCGACAAAGCCCACAGCTGCATGCTGTCTTCCTGGCCCTCAGCCACATCGCTCAGGCGTTGCAGTTGCAAGGTGGTGTCCGTCGGGTCTTGCGTGATGAGCATGGCGGGGGCGTGTTTGTCGTCAGTCAGTACCGCAAGGGTCTTGATCTGGGGCACGCTGTGCAGCTGCGTCTGCATGTGCTCCATTTGCGCCTTGAACTGCTCGTACATGCTCATGGCAGAGGCAATGCCCAAGCCCAGCAAGATGAGCAAAGCAATGCTGATGGCGCGCCACCAGGCGCTCACGCCCTGGGGTTGCGCCGGGTGTTCGTTAAGGTAAAGGTCTGCGAGATTGGACGGCGAAGTATTTGGAAAGGGCATGCCAATGATTTTGCCTTAGGTCGGGTAGGTGCCAGGCAGCAGGATGTTGCGGTCCACCGTCTGGATGTTGGTGTGGCCGCAAAACGCCATGGTGATGTCGAGTTCTTTGTGGATGATTTCCAGCGCCTTGGTGACCCCGGCCTCGCCCATGGCACCCAAGCCATAAACCATGGCGCGGCCAATCATGGTGCCTTTGGCGCCCAGCGCCCAGGCTTTGAGCACGTCTTGCCCGCTGCGAATGCCGCCGTCCATCCAGACTTCCATCTGGTCGCCCACTGCCGCCACGATGGCGGGCAGGGCGCTGATGCTGCTGGGTGCGCCGTCGAGCTGGCGGCCGCCGTGGTTGCTGACCACAATGGCATCGGCACCGCTTTGGGCGGCCAGCACGGCGTCTTCTACATCCTGAATGCCTTTGAGGATGAGCTTGCCGCCCCATTTTTCTTTGACCCACTGCACATCGGCCCACGACAGGGTGGGGTCAAACTGTTCGTTGGTCCACGCCGCCAGCGACGACATATTGCTCACCGCCTCCACATGGCCGACCAGGTTGCGAAAGGTGTGGCGGCGGGTGCCTGCCATGCCAAGGCACCAGCGCGGTTTGGTCATCAGGTTGATGATGTTGGCGAGCGTGGGTTTGGGCGGCGCGGTGAGGCCGTTCTTGATATCTTTGTGGCGTTGGCCGATCACCTGCAAATCGAGTGTCAGCACCAGTGCGCTGCAGCGTGCGGCGCGGGCCCGCTCGATCATTTTGGCCATGGCATTGCGGTCGCGCATCATGTAGAGCTGAAACCAAAAGGGCGCGTTGGTGTTCTCGGCAATGTCTTCAATCGAGCAGATGCTCATGGTCGACAAAGTGAACGGAATGCCAAATTTTTCAGCCGCCTTGGCGGCCTTGATTTCGCCATCGGCGTTTTGCATGCCACACAGGCCAACGGGGGCAATGCTGACTGGCATCTTGGCGTACTGCCCGACCATGGTGGTGGCCGTCGTGCGGTTCTCCATATTCACAGCCACGCGTTGGCGCAGCTTGATTTTTTGAAAATCGTCGGAGTTGGCACGGTAGGTGGACTCGGTCCAGCTGCCGGAGTCTGCGTAGTCGTAGAACATGCGGGGAACGCGTTTTTGGGCCAGAACGCGCAAGTCTTCGACGGTGGTAATCACGGGCATGGGGAGTTTCCTTGGGGTTGATCGCATGGTAACGGTGCCCCGGCGCTGGCTGGTGTTTTGGAGCGTGAAATCTGCCTTTCGTGGTTTGAAATAAATTACGGCCAGCGGGTTCAAAGCGATAATTGGCCTCACAACTACAACACGCTTGCCCGGCACGCCGCCGTGCGCTTTTGAAAGCGATTGACTGATGCAAAACTGGCCTCTGCCACCGTTTTTCAAAGAAGTTGGCTCGCACGACGAGCCGGAGTTCGCGGAAGCCATGGTGTTTACCCCCGGCGGCGGTGTGCGCATGGGGCAACTGCTGGGCTTTGCCCCCGAGGCCGCGACGGTGCGTTTCAAGGCCAAAGGTGAGTTTTTGGCCACCAACCAACGGCTGGCGACCATCAAAAGTGTGCAACTCATTACCCCGCTGGTGCTGGTGCCCGATGCCGAGCTGATGCGCGCCTACGAGCAGTCGGGCGGCCAGCCGGTAACGCCCACAGCGCGGCCCTTCGCCGTTGATTTTTTGGATGGTGAGCATCTGCAGGGCCAGACCAAAGGCTTTGTCAAAAGCCACCACGGACTGTTTGTTTACCTGACCACCGACGCCGAGCGGGTGGTGCGCATTTTTGTGCCAGAGAGCGCACTGAAAAGCTACCGCGTGGGCGAGCTGCTGGGCCAGCAGCTGGTGAATGCCGAAGCGGTGAGTACGGACGCAGTCGACCAGGCTCTGGCCGAGCAAACCCGACGCAGGCAGCTGCAAATGGACCGCCACTTTGGCGACTACCTGCCCACGCAGGCGGCCGAGTTGGTGGCCGAGGCCGACAGGCTGCCCACCTACAGCCCGGTGCGCTTGGGCGACATTCTGATGGACCAGGGCCTGGTGTCGCGCGAGCAGTTGTCCACGGCCTTGGGCCGTTTAACCCAAGACAAAAATAGCCTGATGGGCGATATCTTGGTAGAGATGGGGGCGCTGAGTCGCACCCGTTTGACGCAGGCCGTGGGTGAGCAGCTCAACATCCCGCTGGTCACCCTGCGCGACTTTGCGATTGACCCCACGCTGGTGCTGCTGGTGCCCAAGGCTTACGCGTTTGCGCACCATGTGCTGCCGCTGCTACTGACCGACAAAACCCTGGTGGTGGCGGTCGAGAGCCCCTTGCAGGCCGACTACCTGGACCAGCTGCGCGAGGCCACCCACCGCAACATCGTGCCGGTGCTGGCCAACCCCGAAGAGCTGTCTGCCCGCATTGCCGTGGAGTACGCCCATGTGCAGACGCAGAGCCACCCCATCACCATTGAGCATGAGATTGAGGCACTGTCGCAGCAGCTATCCACCGACGGTGCGGCAGAGCACCACGCGTACGGTGCCCGCCAGGTGTCCGACACCGACTCGGTGCTGGTGCGCCTGGTCAACAAAATGATTGAGGACGCGCACAAGGCGGGTGCGTCTGACATCCACGTCGAGGCCTACCCCGAGGAGCAGCCCACACGCATCCGGTTTCGCATTGATGGTGTGCTGTCCGACTACCTCAAGCTGCCCCACACCTTACGTGCCGCCATGATCTCGCGGCTCAAGATCATGTCGAACATGGACATCTCGGAGCACCGCAAACCGCAGGACGGCAAGATTGATTTTTCGCGCTTTGCGCCTATGAAGTTGGAGTTGCGCGTCGCCAGCCTGCCCACCACCAATGGGCTTGAAGACATCGTCATGCGGTTGCTGGCCTCAAGCAAGCCGATCCCGGTGGACGAGCTGGGTTTCAGCCCCGCGCTGGCCGAGTCGCTCAAAACCATGGTGCACCGCAGCTACGGTCTCATCCTGGTGTGTGGGCCGACCGGCTCGGGCAAAACCACGACGCTGCATTCTTTGTTGGCCGAGGTCAACACCGCTGAAAACAAAATCTGGACGGCGGAAGACCCGATTGAAATCACCCACCCCGGCCTGCGTCAAATCCAGATGCTGCCGCGTGCGGGCCTGACGTTTGCCATTGCCATGCGGGCCTTTCTTCGGGCCGACCCCGACATCATCATGGTCGGCGAAATGCGCGATGCCGAGACCACGCACATTGCCATCGAAGCGTCGCTCACCGGCCACCTGGTGTTGTCGACCCTGCACACCAACAGCGCCCCCGAGAGTGTGGTGCGCTTGCTCGATATGGGGCTGGACCCTTTTAGTTTTTCAGATGCTCTGATTGGGGTGCTTAGCCAGCGCTTGGCCCGGCGCTTGTGCAAGCATTGCAAAGCACCAGTAGACGATGCGTCGGCGCAAATTGCCTCGATGGCGCACGAGTACTGCAAAGGCACCAACTTGCAACCCGACACCGTGCTGGCCGACTGGCAGCAGCGCTATGCGGCTCCCGATGGCGGGTCGCCTTTGCTCTATACCGCCCCGGGCTGCGATCAATGCAACCACACCGGTCACAAGGGCCGCGTGGGCATTTATGAACTGATGCGGGCCACGCCATCCATCAAAAAACTCATCCAGGCCCGTGCCCCGGTGGAGCAGCTGTTTACCTGCGCAGTGGGCGAGGGCATGCTCACTTTGACGCAATACGGATTTGTCAAGGTGCTGGAAGGTCTGACAGACCAGGTCAGCGTGCGCAGTGCCTGCGCCTAGCCAATAATGCAACCCAACATGCAAAAAACTTATTCTGGTCCTGTGCGTTTGCTGCTGGAGATCCTTGCCGCCATTGTGGTGGCCGAGGCCGTACTGATGTACCTGCTGCCGGCGTGGGCGCCTGGCTTGTCCGACAACATGGCGGCGGTGGCAGACGCAACGCTGCTGGCCCTGTTGGTTGCGCCCTTTCTGATGTGGCGACTTCGGCGCGCCCTGGCGCGCCAAGACGTCGACACACCCACTGTCGTGAGCTCCGGCCGTTTGCGGTCATCGGTCTGGCCGACCGTCGCGCTGGTTGCGGGGGTAACGATGTCGGGGTTCGCCGCGTATTGGACCCACATCCAAGTGCAAAGTGAAGCACAAGAGCGTTTCAGCCAGCAGGTGGACCGGCTGGAGATTGATATTCGGGAGCGCTTTAAGCAGCCGCTGGATGGCTTGCGCGGTTTAACCGGCCTCTACAACGCGAGTACGGTGTGGAATCGGCGGGTCTTTAACGACTTTTGGGCCGATACCCAGTTTGACCAAGAGTACCCCGGGGTACGGAGCTTTGCTTTTTTGCAGCCCGTCAAGCGCGCAGATATTGCGGCGTTCGAGGCCACAGAGCGCAAAGATGGCGCACCCAATTTCAGCGTCAAATCAAAAGGCGACCACCCCACGCTGTTTGTGGCGCGTTTTCTGGCCACGCACAGCCAGGGTTTGTCGGCCTTGGGGATTGATGTGTACACCGAGCCGGTGCGCAAGGCGGCCATTGACAGAGCGGTTAGCACCGGAACGCCTGCGCTCTCGAGTGTCATTAGTTTGGCGGCCCAAAATGGCGTGAGCCGCCGTGGGTTTATTTTGTTGAAACCGGTATTCCAGTTTGGGTCGGACCCGACGACGGTGGCGCAGCGTTCGCGTGCATTGCGCGGTGTTTTGTTGGCGTCGGTGGTGCTGGACGACGTCATGGCGCCTGCGGTCAGTGTTGCCCAGGGGTTGACGGCCTTTGAGCTGCTGGACGAACCCGTCATTCGGACGGACGGTGCCCAACGCACGGTCATTTTCAACTCCGATGCAAGCGCCAATGGGCCGACCCTGTTTGTGGAAACACGTGACATGGAAATATTCGGCCAAAACCTGCAATTGCGTGCCCGCAGCACGCGCGCATTTGAGTCCACGGTGGATTCCAGCCGCCCGGCGATAGTGGGCGCGGCCGGCTTGTTGGTGTCGCTGTTTGTGGCACTGACCTTGTGGCTTGCGACCCGTGGGCAGGAATATGCCGAAACCTTGGCACGCGACATGTCTGCGCGCACCGCCAAGCTGGCCAAGGCAGTGCAGCTGACCAACAACTCCGTCATCATTGCCAACGCCCGCAATGAAATTGAATGGGTGAACGCGGCTTTCTCACGCATCTGCGGCATCCGCTTTGAAGATGCGGTGGGCAAGAACGCGGCGGATTTGCGAGGCACGGACGCGTCCGACCCGACCGCGTTGGCGCGGGTGCGTGATGCGCTGACCAAAGGCGTGGATACCCGGGTGCAGGTGTTCAATCGCATGGCCACGGGGCAAGAGTATTGGCTGGACACCGATATTCAGGTGCTGCGTGCGGACGATGGCAGTTACGCAGGGTATCTGGCCGTGGAAACCGATATCACCGATGCCAAACGCCGTGCCAATACCCTGCATATGGCCTTGCAGGAAACGCAGGCGCTGATGGACACCGTTAACGCCCATGCGATTGTGTCGGAGTCAGACAGCCAGGGGCGCATTACCCGGGTGAATGATGAGTTCTGCCGCATCAGCGGCTACACCGAAGCCGAGTTGGTGGGACGCGACCACAACGTTGTGAGTTCTGGCTTTCATCCTGGCAGTTTTTGGGTCAATCTGTGGAGCACCATCGCCGCCGGAAAACCGTGGCGGGGGCAGGTGTGCAACCGCTCCAAAGACGGCCGCATCTATTGGGTCGATAGCATGATCGCCCCCTTTATGGGTGACGATGGACACGTTGAAAAGTACGTGTCTATTCGCTTGGACATTACGGCCAGCAAAGCAGACCAAGAGGCCTTGCACAGCAATGCCGTGTTGTTGGGTGAGTCGCAGTCCGTCGCCAAGGTGGGTGGGTGGGAGCTCGATCTGGTGACACACAAAATGCATTGGACCGCCGAAACCTACCGAATTCTCGAGACCGATGAAAAGGAATTTGATCCCCGGCTGGATGCTGCCATTAGCTACTTTTTGCCGAAGTCTCAGGTCACGATTCGACTGGCGCTGGACGCTGCCGTTGCCTTGGGTACTGGCTATGACCTGGAGCTGGAAACCTACACCGTCAAGGGTCGCAGGATTGACGTGCGCACCACCTGCTCGGTCACCCTGGAGGACGGAAAACCCGTCAAGCTCACCGGTATTTTGCAAGACATTACGGAGCGCAAAGAGTACGAGCGGTCTCTGAAGGATGCACGCGAAAAAGCGGAGCTGGCAACCCTGAGCAAGGGCCAGTTTTTGGCCAATATGAGCCATGAAATTCGCACACCCATGAATGCTATTTTGGGCATGCTGCAGCTGACCCAAAAAACGGATTTAACGACGCGGCAACTCGACTACGTCGGTAAAGCCGAGGGCGCGGCGCGGTCGCTGCTGGGCTTGATCAATGACGTTTTGGACTTCTCCAAAGTTGAGGCCGGAAAGATGACGCTGGATATTCAGCCCTTCCGGGTCAACAGCCTGATGCGCGATCTGTCGGTGATTCTGTCCACCAATGTGGGCGCCAAGTCCATCGAGGTGCTGTACGACATTGCCAACGACTTGCCCACCGTGCTGCTGGGCGACTCTATGCGCCTGCAGCAGGTGCTCATTAACCTGGGTGGCAATGCCATCAAGTTCACGGCAACCGGGCAGGTGGTGATTGCCTTGCGTGTGGAGCACCGCAATGCGCAGAGCGCGTGGGTGGAGTTTGCGGTCAAAGATTCGGGTATTGGTATCGCCCCGGAGCACCAGACGCACATCTTTACCGGCTTCTCGCAGGCGGAAGCGTCTACCAGTCGCAACTTCGGTGGCACCGGCTTGGGCTTGGCCATCAGCCAACGCTTGGTGAGCATGATGGGCGGCAACCTGCTGCTGAACAGCCAGGTGGGTGTTGGCAGCACGTTTTCGTTCACGCTCGAATTTCCGCTTGGGGTCGAGGTGCCGCAAGCACTGGCGGAACCAACGCTACCCAGCGCGCCTGCGCAACGGGTGCTGATCATTGACGACAACGAAACAGCAGTCCATCTGGCGCTGCGCATGTGCCAGTCCTGGGGCTGGACCACGGAGGTGGCCTACAGCGGGCAAGACGCGCTTGATTTGCTCACCACGCACGCACACGACGCCGCGTTCCCGTTCGATGTGGTCTATGTGGACTGGCAGATGCCGGGCATGGATGGCTGGCAGGTCACCCAATGGATTCACACCACATGCGCTGGCAAAGGCTGGCGGCAGCCGGTCATCGTGATGGTGTCGGCCAACAGCCGGGAAACGCTGGCGCAGCGCACCCAGGAAGAGCAAGACCAGCTCAGTGCATTTTTGGTGAAACCTATCACCGCGTCGATGTTGCAAGAGGCTGCGTTGCAGTCGACATCGTCCGAATTCCGGCTGCGCCAGGCCAAGCGCAATGGCAGCAGCCAACGGCGTCTGGCGGGCATGCGCATTTTGGTGGTCGAAGACAACCTGATCAACCAGCAGGTGGCAGAAGAGCTGCTGATGTCGGAAGGTGCGCTGGTGTCCCTGGCGGCCAATGGGCGCTTGGGTGTGAACGCGGTGGCCTCTGCCAACCCGCAGTTTGATGTGGTGTTGATGGATGTGCAAATGCCGGTGATGGACGGCTACGCTGCCACGCGCATGATTCGCAGCGAGCTGAAGCTGGCCAGCCTGCCCATTGTGGCCATGACGGCCAACGCCATGGCCAGCGACCGCGAGGAGGGTTTGGCGTCCGGTATGAATGAACATGTCGGCAAGCCTTTTGATCTGGGGCAACTGGTGCATTTGCTGATCCGGGTGACAGGGCGCACCCCGTCTGTGGCCGATGCAACAACGACACCACCCGCCCCCCACGGCCAGGCCGTGGAAGCACCTGCACCGGCGGCCCCAAGCATAGACGTTGCCGGAGCCTTGGCGCGACTGGGGGGGCTGCAGTCTTTGTACCTGCGCTCGTTGCGTGACTTTGCCAAGGTGTTGCCCACGGTCCGTGAGGTGCTCACCGCCCACTTGGCCACCGACGTGGCGCAAGCGGCCATGCAGATGCATACCGTCAAAGGTACTGCCGCAACCTTGGGCATGGCACAAGTGGCCGCGCAGGCCGGTCGGCTAGAGGCGCTGTGCAAGCAGGGCGATGCCGCTCAGGTGATGGGTGCCGATTTGGACGCTTTAACGGCAGCGGTGCAGCACGCCTTGGCCGACGTGGAGGGTGTGATGGCAGGCTTGGCTGTCAGCGTAGAAACAAAAGCTGAAACCAACACAGTCGGCGACAAAACGGCAGCGATTGCGACGTTGGTAGCGCTAGAGTCGCTGCTGGCCGCAGACGACATGGGCGCACTGGAAGCGTTTGCCCATGGCCGTGGCGTGCTGGTCGCGCTGGCACCCTCCGAATGGGAGGCGTTAGAGCTGGCCATGCAAGGCCTGGAGTTTGCCAAGGCACTAGAGCTGTGCCGCGGCATGCGGCAGCGCTGGGCCTAGGCCGAATTTAGACCAGCCGCGCCCGGTGCCGTGCAATCTGCAACTTGACCTGGGTGGGCGCGGTGCCGCCCAAGGTGTTGCGGGCATTGAGTGAGCCGCGCAGGCTCAGGCACTCGTAGACATCTTTTTCGATGCTCGGGTTGAATTCCTGCAGCACCTTGAGTGGCAGCTCAGATAAATCGACCTGGTGGGCGGTGGCCGCTTTCACGGCGTGGGCCACGGTCTCGTGCGCGTCGCGGAAGGGCAGCCCTTTCTTGACCAGGTAGTCGGCCAGATCGGTGGCGGTGGCATAGCCTTTGAGGGCTGCGGCTTCCATGGGTGCTGGGTTGACGGTGATGCCGCCTTCCTTCAGGCCGGTGGCCGGATTCAATTGGCCGCCCACCATTTCGCTGAAGATGCGCAAGGTGTCTTTGAGCGTATCGACGGTGTCAAACAGCGGCTCTTTGTCTTCCTGGTTGTCTTTGTTGTAGGCCAGGGGCTGGCCCTTCATGAGGGTAATCAGGCCCATCAGGTGACCCACCACGCGGCCGGTTTTGCCGCGCGCCAACTCGGGCACGTCGGGGTTTTTCTTCTGCGGCATGATGGAACTGCCGGTGGTGAAACGGTCGGCAATTTTGATGAAGCCAAAGTTCTGGCTCATCCACAAAATGAACTCTTCGCTCATGCGGCTGATGTGCACCATGCAAAGAGAAGCTGCGGCAGTGAACTCGATGGCGAAGTCGCGGTCGCTCACGGCGTCTAGGCTGTTTTGGCAGACCTGCGGGTTGCCCGCAGCATCCACCATGCCGAGGGTGCGGGCCACGCGCTCGCGGTCCAACGGGTAGCTGGTGCCGGCCAGTGCGGCAGCGCCCAGCGGCAAGCGGTTGGTGCGGGCACGCACCTCGGCAAAGCGCTCGGCATCGCGGCTGAACATTTCCACATAGGCCAGCATGTGGTGGCCAAAGCTCACCGGCTGGGCCACCTGCAAATGGGTAAAGCCGGGCAAGATGACCTCGACGTTGTGCTCGGCCACATCGACCAGCGACTTTTGCAAGTCGATCAGCAGTTCGCCAATCAGGTCCAGCTCGCCGCGCAGCCATAGGCGTACATCGGTGGCCACTTGGTCATTGCGGCTGCGGCCGGTGTGCAGGCGTTTACCGGCATCGCCCACCAACTGGGTGAGACGGGCTTCGATATTGAGGTGCACGTCTTCCAGGTCGAGCTTCCACTCGAACGCACCGGATTCAATCTCGGCCCAGATCGTGGCCATGCCGCTTTGGATGGATGCATGGTCGGTGGCGTTAATGATGTTTTGCGCGGCCAGCATGTCGGCATGGGCCAGCGAGCCGGTGATGTCGGCCTGCCACAGGCGCTTGTCAAAAAACACGCTGGAGGTGTAGCGCTTGACCAGATCGCTCATGGGCTCAGAAAACAGCGCAGACCACGCCTGGGATTTTTTATCGAATTGGTTTTGGGACATGGCAAGCAGAGGGGGTGAATGGAGTCAAAATCCGGGAAACATGAAAGACACCCAAATATTATCGGCGTTCCAGGAACTGACCCCAGCGCCAGCACCCACCAGCCGTGCGCTGGTGTTTGATGCCTGCCAAATTGGTGTCGTGTTGCGGGCTGTGCTGTTTGT
>JBEEJM010000370.1:0-4215 GCA_041169205.1 Pseudomonadota bacterium
CTGGCACGATGACCTCGTCGCCACGCTGTAGTTTCAACTTGGAATTCTTGGTGTAGAACAGGGCCGCCACCATCAACAAGTTGGCAGAGGACCCCGAGTTCACCATCACGCAATGCTGGCTACCAATATATTGGGCGAAGTCGCGTTCAAATGCTTGTACGTTGGCACCCATGCTGTACATGCCAGAGGCTATGACGCGCTGCATGGCGTCAAGCTCTTCCTGGCCCCAAGATGCTGTGGCTAATGGAAACTTGATACTCATTGCTGGATTTCCTTCAAATAATAGTTGTATGTTTTTTCAATACCGTCACGCAGTGCATGGCGTGCCGACCAACCCCAGGCCTGCTGCCGCTCTACACTGACCAGCTTGCGTGCCATGCCAACGGGTTTGCTGAGGTCGTGAACGAAGCCCCCGGTGTAGCCCATTACTTCGGCTGCGGCCTGGTAGTAGTCGTTGATGGTGTGGTCGTGGCCCAAGCCCACGTTCATGTAGGTGGGTAAGGTGTCGAAGCTATTAATGGCTCGCAGTATGGCGTCAGCCAAGTCGCCGGCGTACATGAATTCGCGCCGCGCCGTACCGTCACCCCAGATCTCTACCGTCGCTTGCCCGCTTTGTTTGGCCTGGTGGACTTTGTGGATGATTGCGGGCACCAGATGCGAGTGCGCAGGGTCGAACTTGTCGTACCGGCCATAGAGGTTGCAGGGGATCAGCGTTTTGTATTGACAGCTCGCATCCTCGCGCATGACGTAGTCGCACAGCCTGGCGGTCACCACCTTGGCAAGGGCGTAGCCTTCGTTGGTTGGCTCCAGTTCGCCCTTGAGAACCATCTCTTCACTTAACGGCTCTGAGTGGTTGCGCGGGTACATGCAGGAACTGCCCAGATTGATCAGGCGCTTGACGCCAGTTTGATGTGCGGCCCAGACAATGTTGCGCCCCATGTCGAGGTTGTCCATTAAGAAACCCACTGGCTCGCGCATGTTGGCTTGGATACCGCCCACTTTGCCCGCAGCATGAACGATCATGTCCGGCTGGTGTTTTTGCAAATACGTTTGCACTGAACCGAAATCACGCAGGTCCAGTTCACGGCTGCGCGGCGCGAGGACTTCAAACTGGTTGAGGCTGGGATGCTCCAGCAGGTTGCGCCCGACCATGCCGCCGCCACCGGTTAATAAAATTCGGGCTTGACTCATGCTAGTCGCCCGGGGCTATTCAGTGGCGTTGAAAACTGGATAGCCATGTTGCTTGAGCAGCGCATGTTGCTTGGCTTGGGCCAGGTCGTTCGCAACCATTTCTTGGCACATTTGCTGCGCGGTGATTTCCGGCACCCAACCGAGTTTTTGCTTGGCTTTGCTGGGGTCTCCCAGCAAGGTTTCCACCTCAGTGGGCCGGAAGTAGCGAGGGTCCACTTTAACGATGGTGTCCCCCACTTTCAACGCGGGGGCGTTGTTGCCCGTTATGGCGGCGACGATGGCGCGCTCGTCCACGCCTTGGCCCTCAAAGCGCAGCGTAATCCCCAGCTCCTGGGCTGACCACTCGATAAACTGGCGCACGCTGTACTGCACACCAGTGGCAATGACAAAGTCTTCGGCTTGGTCTTGTTGCAACATCATCCACTGCATGCGCACATAGTCTTTGGCATGCCCCCAGTCGCGCAGAGCATCGATATTGCCCATGTACATGCAGTCTTCCAGGCCTTGCGCCATGTTGGCCAGGCCACGGGTGATTTTGCGGGTCACAAAGGTCTCGCCACGGCGCGGACTTTCATGGTTAAACAAGATGCCGTTGCAGGCATACATGCCGTAGGCCTCGCGGTAGTTCACGGTAATCCAGTAGGCATAGAGCTTGGCCACGGCGTAGGGGCTGCGCGGGTAAAAGGGCGTGGTCTCCTTTTGGGGCGTTTCTTGCACTAGTCCATACAGCTCAGAGGTTGAGGCTTGGTAAAAGCGCGTTTTCTTCTCCAAGCCCAAGATGCGGATGGCCTCAAGAATACGCAGGGTGCCCATGCCGTCCACGTCGGCGGTGTATTCGGGAGACTCGAAACTAACGGCCACGTGGCTTTGGGCACCCAGGTTGTAAATTTCGTCCGGCTGGGTTTGCTGGATGATGCGCGTGAGGTTGCTGCTGTCGCTCAGGTCGCCGTAGTGCAAGTTAAAACGTGCATTTTCGATGTGCGGATCTTGGAAGATGTGGTCCACCCGCTGGGTGTTAAAGGAGCTGGCACGGCGTTTAATACCGTGCACGATGTAGCCTTTTTCCAGCAGCAACTCAGCCAGATATGAACCATCCTGCCCCGTAATGCCGGTGATCAGGGCAACTTTGGGTTGCAAGCGGGGTTGAGTTGTAGAAGTCATGCGTAGAAGGTTTACAAATAGTGGAGCATTTGCCAACCGCTAATTATCGCCGACGCTGGAATAGGAAGCCTCCCCTAAAACAACCCCTCTGGTACGCGTAAAGTCACACCCACTGCACCAATCATCCCCCGGAGCCCCCCCATGGTCAAAAAACTTCATAAATCCACCTCCTCGGAATCCAACAGCCCGCACCTGAGCGGCTCGGTCAAAGATTCTGCTCAACAAATCTGGCAAGCAGGCCTCGGCGCATTCACCCGCGCACAGGCCGAAGGCACCAAGGCGTTTGAGTCGCTGGTGAAAGAGGGCGTACACATTCAGCGCAAGACCCAGGCCGCTGCCGAAGAGAAGATTGCCGAGGCCACCTCCAAAATGACCAACATGGCGACCGACATTTCCAGCAAGGCCTCCGGCCAGTGGGACAAGCTGGAAAACATTTTTGAAGAGCGCGTGGCCAAGGCCCTGAACAAGCTGGGCGTGCCGTCTGCAAAGGATGTGAACGCACTCATCGCCCGCATCGATGAGCTGAACAAGGCGGTGCAAAAGCTGTCGGTCAAAAGCCCCGCACCCAAAGCTCCCGCCAGCAAAACGCCCGCCCCGAAAGCTGCGGCCAAGAAAGTTCCGTCCAAGTCCAAGGCAGCCAGCAGCGACGCAACCCAGCCATGATGGCTGTTGGGCACTCCTTGACGTAAAGGGCGCCCAGGCGCCTTTTTTCATTGCTGCAACGCACCATCCATAGGCCGTTATGGCATCTACACTTTGCTCTCATGAACGATAAATCAAACAAGGCACCCAAGATCGCATTGGCCTTGGCCGGCGGTGGTCCTCTGGGGGCGATTTACGAGGTGGGTGCCATGTGCGCACTCGAAGAATCGCTGATTGGCCTGGACTTCACCAAGCTGGACCACTACGTTGGGGTGTCCGCTGGTGGGTTCATCGTTGCGTCGCTGGCGAATGGCATTACGCCGCGCGAACTATGCGCATCGTTCATTGAAAACGACTCTGCCCCTTCAGAGACTTTTGACCCGTCCTGGTTGTTGAAGCCCGCGTATGGCGAATTTGCCCGTCGCGGCATCATGATGCCCGGTCTGCTGCTCTCGGCGCTGTGGGGCATTACCTTTGGCCGCACGTCTTTTATGTCGGCCATGGAGCGCCTCGCACCGGGGCTGCCCACCGGGGTATTCACCAACCACCAGATTGACACCCAGCTGGCCAAGCTGTTCAGCCAACCAGGTCGGACCAATGATTTCCGCAAGCTAAAAACCAAGCTCACGCTGGTGGCGACCAACCTCGACAGCGCCGAGGCGGCTCCCTTTGGGCGTCCGGGCTGGGACCATGTTCCCATTTCGCAGGCGGTGCAAGCCAGTGCGGCGCTACCGGGGCTCTTTCCACCGGTGGAAATTGACGACCAGTATTACGTGGACGGTGCGCTCAAGAAAACGATGCATGCGTCTGTCGCACTGGATGACGGCATAGACCTGCTGCTGTGTTTGAACCCTTTGGTGCCGTTTGATGCCACCGCACCGCAAGTGGCCAAGGTGATGCAGCGTGGTCTGTCGCCCGAAAAACGCAAAATCCCACGCATCGTGGATGGCGGCTTACCCGCGGTGCTGAGCCAGACATTCAGGTCCATGATTCACTCGCGCATGGAATTGGGCATGAAGCACTACGAACATGCCTACCCCAACACCGACATCATTTTGATTGAGCCCGACCACCGCGACCCAGAGCTGTACTTGGCCAACACCTTCAGCTACGCCCAACGCCGCCATCTGGCCGAGCACGCCTACCAGCAGACGCGTCAAATGCTGCGTTCGCGCAAAACAGGGCTGTCTGTCAAACTGGCTCGCCACGGCATCAGCCTGA
>JBEEJM010000371.1:0-5686 GCA_041169205.1 Pseudomonadota bacterium
CGGCTGCTATGGGCCACAACTTAAGCGGCGCTGTGCGGTGCAAGGTCTGCAGATGCACCCACGGTATAGTGCTTGGGTGAGCATACAAACCGACGATTTTTCTCCCGCCCCCGCGCGCAGCCTGGTGTCCGCGGCCCCGGTGTCGCCCGGCGAAGAGGCCATTGAGCGCGCCCTGCGCCCCAAGCTGCTCGATGAGTACGTGGGTCAGGCCAAGGTGCGCGAGCAGTTAGAGATTTTTATCGGTGCCGCCAAGATGCGCTCCGAGGCGCTGGACCACGTGCTGCTGTTTGGCCCGCCCGGCTTGGGCAAGACCACGCTCTCGCACATCATTGCGCACGAGTTGGGCGTCAATCTGCGGCAGACCAGCGGTCCGGTGCTCGAAAAGCCCAAAGACCTGGCGGCCTTGCTGACCAATCTGGAGAAGAACGACGTTCTCTTCATCGACGAAATTCACCGCTTAAGCCCAGTTGTCGAGGAAATTTTGTACCCCGCGCTGGAGGACTACAAGATCGACATCATGATCGGCGAAGGCCCCGCAGCGCGCAGTATCAAGCTCGATTTGCAGCCCTTTACCCTGGTGGGGGCCACGACGCGCGCGGGCATGCTGACCAACCCGCTGCGCGACCGCTTTGGCATCGTGGCGCGGCTGGAGTTTTATACGTCCGAGGAGTTGGGCCGCATTGTCAAGCGCAGTGCAGGCTTGCTGAATGTGCCGATGGATCCGGAAGGCGGTTTTGAGATCGCCCGCCGCTCCCGCGGCACACCACGCATTGCCAACCGCTTGCTGCGCCGGGTGCGCGACTATGCGGACGTGAAAGGCAACGGCACCATCACGTTGGACATTGCCAACCGCGCGCTGGCCATGCTGGATGTGGACCCGCAAGGCTTCGATTTGATGGACCGCAAGCTGCTCGAGGCGGTGATTCACCGTTTTGATGGCGGCCCGGTGGGGCTGGACAATATTGCGGCCAGCATTGGCGAAGAGCGCGAAACGATTGAAGACGTGATCGAGCCCTACCTCATTCAGCAGGGCTATTTGCAGCGCACGCCACGGGGGCGCATCGCCACGCTGGCGGCGTATCGGCATCTTGGCGTGGCACCTAAGCCCACAGGCGACGGCCCGTTTACCGAGTCAGCATGAAGCACGCAACGCGCACCGTCGCCATGGCCGCCCTGCTGGCGCTGGGCGTGTTGACGGGTGCGGGTGCCGCCGACCTGACTGCCTATACCGAGGAGTGGGCCCCCTACAACTACACGGATCGGGGCAGCATCAAGGGCATTGCGACGGATGTGTTGCGCGCGGCCTGCACGGGCGCCAAGATCGACTGCGATGTGCGCATGGTGCCCTGGGCGCGCGCCTACAAGACGGTCGCCACCACCCCCAACACCCTGGTGTTCACAACGGCCCGCAAGCCGTCGCGCGAAAGCGAGTTTCAGTGGGTCGGCCCTATCTTGCCGCGATCCACCTGGGTGTTCGCCCGGGCCGGGCAAAGCAAATTGCCCCATAACCTGCAAGATTTGGCGCAACTGCGCATTGGTGTGGTGCGAGAAGAGGCTGCCCGCCAAGACTTGATCGATGCCGGTGTGCCCGCATCCGCGCTGGTCGAAGAGATGTCCAATACCGAAGTGCTGCGCATGCTCATGGGCTCGCGGGTGGATGCCATGGTGGACACCGAGGTGGGCATGGAGTGGAGTCTGCGCAACGCGTCGGTTCCAGCCTCGACCGTCACCCGTGTGGTCAAGCTCAGCGATGGCGGTGCGTATTACTTCGCGCTCAACCTGCAGACCGACCCGAAGCTGGCCCGGGCCTTGCAGGACGCGTTGGACCAACTGCGACGCACCGGGAAACTGCAGGCCATCGTGACCAGTTATACGGCACCGAAATAGTCAGCTTGGGCGGTGCCTTCAGCCCTTGCGGCTGTGGTGCACGATCAGCATCTGGGCCGCGTAGTAAGTCACCAAAATCCACAACGACGACAACGCCACCGGCGTGACAAATTTGTGGATGGCAATCAGCGAGTCACTCACCATAAACACGCAGGCACCCACAGCCACCCAGCGCGACGCGCGATCGCCCTGCACGCCTGCACGGCCAATGGCCTGCGCCGCCATCAGCGAGATGACGGTCACATAGGCCGCGACCGCCACTTTGAGCACCGGGTCGCCCAGGCCGCCCCACACAACTGCATACATCGCCGCGCCAAAACCCAACACGGTGATGAGGGCACGGTGGCTGGGAAACCAGGCCTGCCCTTGGCGAAATAGCGCGATGTAAAACAGGTGCGCCACCAGAAACGCGCCCAAACCCAGAATGAACGGTGGCAAGCCTGCGAGTGGTTGGTTGCCGGGCAGCATCAGGAACACATCGCCCACCAACGAGAACCCCAGTGCAGCCAGTAATTTTAAATCAAATGGGCCTGTAGCCCCCGTAGAATGTACGCGAGAAGCTACAAAAACAATAGCAATCACCATCGCCAATGGTTTGAACAACAGGTGCAGCGGCACCATGTCCAGGGCGCTCAGGGTGGCCAGTGCGGCGCTTTCCAGCATCAGCACTTCGAGCCAGGCCAGCCGCCCTTGCAGGTACAGACCTGTGCCCCACATACACGCGCTGATGGCGGCCACCCAGATGGCGGCTTGGCCTACAGGCATGGCGTCGGCATTCCACAAAAACCAGGACACGGCCGCCATGGCCAGCACAAACTGGCCCACCGCAAACCACTGCTGCGAAATCGTCAGTGGCGGGTCGTAGGTGGTGACGCTGTCCAGGTGAAAGGCGGGCTTGGGCTGGGTGCGTTTCAAGTCCTCGGGTTGCCAGCCCGGGGGCATGAACCAGACGCGTACTTTGTCAGCCCAGCGTTGCGTGGCCCAGCTGTCTTGGGCCAGTGCCCAGTACACCTCGGCGTTGGCCCACAGCGGGTCCCAGCTGTTGAGTGGCCCGCGCGTGCCGTAGATGCAGGGGTCTGCATCCAGCTCTTCCTGAAAGCTGCCAAACAGCCTGTCCCACACCACCAGCAAGCCGCCGTAGTTGCGGTCGAGATAGCGGTCATTCACGGCGTGGTGCACCCGGTGGTTGCTGGGCGAGCAGAACACGCGGTCAAACCAGCCCAGCTTGCCAATCTGCTCGGTGTGTACCCAGAACTGGTACAGCAAGTCGACGAGGGCGACGATGCCAAACACCAGCGGAGGTACTCCAGCCACCGCCATCGGGATATAGAACATCCAGCCAAACAGGGCACCACTGGACGTTTGACGCAATGCGGTCGATAAGTTGTAGTGCTGGCTCTGGTGGTGCACCACATGCGCCGCCCAAAACAGCGCCACCACGTGGCCTGCACGGTGCAGCCAGTAGTAGCACAGGTCGTAAAACAGCAGCGCAGTCACCCAGCCATACCAGGTGGTCCAAAACTCCAGATCTGGGTAGATCGCCACAGCACCAAACACCGCCGCATAGATGCCCACACTGAGCAACTTGGTCAGCACGGCGCTGAGCTGGCTGATGATCCCTAAGCTGATGCTGTTGATGGCGTCGTTGAGGCGATAGGGCGGCTGGCCCACCGTATTTTTGGTGCGGCTGGCGTGGCTACGGCTCCAGAAAAATTCCAGCGCAATGAGCAGCAGAAAAACCGGGGTGGCGAAAACGATGACTTTGCTCATGCGCGTTTTTTTAGGTGCTGGACTCGTCCAGCGCAGTCTCGTCCAGATGGCGGGTGTCGGCCCAGCCCACCAGCGTGAGGGCATCGGGTGTCCATAGCAGGCGGTTGATGGCGGCGTTGCCCAGCTCCCAGGTGCGTGGGGCGTGCAGCTCCTGCTGGGTGGCCAGGCGGTACAGCATGTCCATCACCCCACCGTGGGCCACCAACACGATTTGCTCACCCAGGTGCTGGGACGCAATGGCCGCGACGGTGCGCTCCACACGCGCGTGCACCTGCAAGGGCGTCTCGCCACCGGGTGGTGCAAAGTGCGGGTCGCGTTGGCGCCAGCGGCGCGATTCTTCGGGCCATTGGGTTTCGATATCGGCCCAGGTCTGGCCTTCAAACGTGCCAAAGCCGCGCTCACGCAAGCCCGTATGCAGTTGCACGTCGCGGGCGGTGGGTTCGCTGGTGTGCCGCGCAATGGCGCGGGCCGTGGCGTGGGCACGCGACAGGTCGCTGGAGTACACGCGGTGAATGGTCTCGTCGGCCAGCGCCTGCCCCACGCGCTCCGCCTGCCAGCGGCCTTTGTCGTTGAGGTCAATATCGAGCTGGCCCTGGATGCGCGTATCGACGTTCCAGGCGGTCTCGCCATGGCGCACGGCAATGATGCGGGTCGCGCCCATCAGCGGGCCCCTGGGCCCGCGGCGGGCAGTTCCACCACCACGCGCTGTCGCACGGGTTGCGGGTAGTCTTTGAACGCCGCCTCCAACATCGGAGGCAACAAGTTCAGTGTGTCCGACCAGGGACTGTCAAACACCGCCGTGGTCTCGTAGGCCACCTGGCCACTGCCGGTATCACGCAGCACCACCTTGATGCTGTGGTGGTACCAGGGCGATTCGATACTCAGGAAAACCGGCCATTCTTCGTGGAGCCGGCCATCGGTACCCATCACCAGCCGCGGGCGGGGTGGTCGGTAGTAGGGGTTGCGCATGGTCTCCACACCGACGAGCACCTGCACCAGATAGCGCGGCGCGTCCTCGTGGCGCACCATGCCAACGTGCTCCAGCGCCGTCTGGGCAAAGGCCTCAATCTGGTCTTGCACCCCATGGGTGGCTTGCTGCGATGGAAGGCGGTCAAACCGGAAGCTGGCGTTGCTCACCGCGGGGACGGTCCCCACATAGCTCTGCACATCGCTGTCAATCATGCGCGGCAGGGCGCAACCGGACAGCAGCGTTGCCAGCAGGCTCGCAAAGATCAGCCAGAGTGCCGCGCGGCGCATGGCTTACACCTGCACGACTTGCAGGCCTGGCATGCCGGGCAACGATGGCGCGGGGAACTCTTCGGCGTCAAACGCCTTGTCGCCGTTCTCGTCGGGGATGCCGGTGGTCTTGAGGTTTTTGAAATCGTGCAGCTTGGCGTCCATCAGGTGCGAGGGCACCACGTTTTGCAGCGCAGTGAACATGGTCTCGGCGCGGCCGGGGTACTGCTTTTCCCACTCGCGCAGCATCTTGCCGATTTGCACGCGCTGCAGGTTTTCCTGGCTGCCGCACAGGGTGCATGGAATGATGGGGAACTGGCGGTGCTCGGCCCAGCGGATCAGGTCTTTCTCGGCCACATGGGCCATGGGCCGGATGACGATGAATTCGCCGTTGTCGCTGGTCAGTTTGGGCGGCATGCCCTTGAGCTTGCCGCCAAAGAACATGTTCAAAAAGAAGGTTTGCAGCATGTCGTCGCGGTGGTGGCCCAGCGCGAGTTTGTTGCACTTCAGGCGGCGTGCCACGGTGTACAAAATGCCCCGGCGCAGGCGGCTGCACAGGCTGCACATGGTTTTGCCCTCGGCCACCACTTTTTTGACGATGCTGTAGGTGTCCTGGGTTTCGATGTGGAACTCGATGCCGAGCTTGGACAGGTACTCGGGCAGGATGTGCGCCGGGAAACCGGGTTGTTTCTGGTCCAGGTTGACGGCCACGATGTCAAAGTGGATCGGCGCGCGCTGCTGCATCTTGATCAGGATGTCGAGCATGCCAAAGCTGTCCTTGCCGCCGCTGACG
>JBEEJM010000372.1:0-2902 GCA_041169205.1 Pseudomonadota bacterium
CGGTGCGGCAGCTCATGCTGGGCACGTAGTATTCTTTGCTGTGCTTCAGACCCAGGTTTTGGATCGCGGCGCTGGCGGTTTTGCGGATGACGTACAGCTTGCGCTCCAGCGCGTCGGGCACGGTAATGTCGGTGCCACGGCCAATGAATATCTGCCGAATGATCGGCTCTTTTTCGCGCACAAAGGGCGACATCGGCATGTCACGGTTCACCGGCACATCGCGCCAGCCAATCACCACCTGGCCTTCGGCGCGGGCGGCGCGCTCCAGCTCTTGCTCGCAGGCCAAACGGGAGGCATGTTCTTTAGGCAAAAATATCATGCCCACGCCGTACTCGCCAGGCGCGGGCAGCTCGATACCATGCTTGGCCATGTCTTCCCGGTAAAAATCGTCCGGCAACTGGATCAATATCCCCGCGCCGTCGCCGCACAACTCGTCCGCGCCCACGGCACCCCGATGGTCCAAGTTCTCCAAGATCTTCAAGCCGTTTTGGATGATGGCGTGCGACTTGGCACCCTTCACATGCGCCACAAAACCCACCCCACAAGCGTCTTTCTCGCTCGCAGGCTGGTACATACCGTGTGCAGCAGCCGCTGCGATTTGCTTGTCTATGGCACCCATGTGCTTCTCCAGTGATATCCAAAAGGGGAAGCAGAGTTTAATGCAGTGCAGCAATTAACTCAAACACTTTAAATGGGGTCAGATCAAATTTAATTTTTTACTTTTAGAAGTTTAAATTAACTAGGGACACATCAAAACTGATAGCTATAAATGCCCATTTGACAGGGACTATGCGCTTATTTCTCTACCAATATCGGATTGTGCATCGCTTGAAAGCACTTTAAACGGCCGCCCCTTCACCCCCGGACGCACCCGCCGCTGGGTATTCTTCTCCAAATCGGCCAAAAACTCTTCATCCCCCAGCGCCCAACTGCGCAGCGCCGTATTGGTAAGTGAGCGCTCATCTGCCTTGCCTACGCCCGAACGCACCAGGTCTACATACGCAGCCTCACGCGCAAACGGCGTGTTGCCCAGGTTCCAAAAATGCGGGTGTGGCGTGATGAGCGGGTCGGTGCCCAGCCCAGCGTAGTGGCTGTAGCTGCTCCACGGATGCTCTTTCGGCTGCGCCACCATGCCCGCACGCACGGGGTTCAGATCAATATAGGCCATGCAGGCCAGCAAATAGCGTTCGGTCTGGATCAGCGTGCTTTTGTATCGCCCCTCAAACAGCGTGCCGCTACGTTGATGACGCTTATTAAACAGCCGAACATAGCTCCGGCCGACGTGCTGCATCATCAGCGGCAAACCCACATCGTCCCGCGGCGTGGCCAGCAAGTGCAAGTGGTTTGTCATCAGCACATAGCTATGGATAGCCACCTTGTTTTGCTGCGCGGCCTCTTGCAGCAAAGTTAACATGGCTTGGTAGTCCGCCACATCAGCAAAAATGGCTTGGCGATTATTACCACGCTGGATGATGTGGTGCGGGTAATCGGGCAGGGTGAGACGAGGTTGTCGGGCCATGGGTTGAGTTTATCGAATTATGATAAAGTTGATCTGACCGCTATTAAAAACCTTTCTTCCACAGCCTGGTACTAAATTTTTGGTGCGCTCCAAGCAACTATTTGCAAACGACGGGCTGGCAGTGGCGGTATTCGATCCGAGTGCCGAAATTGGTGCCATGTCAGACCATACCCGCATGTCGGAAAATCATGCGAACGAGGCGGCTAGGATTTTGGCTGATTTCAAACAAAAACGGGCTTGAAGAAGGTGTACTTATTCTAATTCGCATTAAAAATTGCATTAATAATCCACTCCCAATTGCAAATGGATTGTATGCGCTCAGTATCACACTCCATGCCTGCCAAACCATTGACCAAGTGATCCTCCAGCGCATCCAAGCTGTCAAACACCCGGTTATGAAAGCACTTCTCGCGTAGCTCATCCCACAGATGCTCCACCGGGTTGAGCTCGGGGCTGTAGGGCGGCAGACTGAGCAAGCGGATATTGCCTGGGATGGGCATGCTTTGGCTTTTGTGCCAACCCGCCCCGTCCAGCACCATCACGATGTTCTCGTTCGGGTAGCGCTGGCTGATTTCTGCCAGAAACAGCGCCGTACACGCACTGTTGACATGGGGCAGCACCAAAGAGTCCAAGTTGCCCTGCGGGATGCTGACCGCAGCGTAGGCATACACATACTGATGGGTGAGCATGGCTTTGACCGTAGGGCGCAATGGGAACTTGGCCCAGCAGTAGCAGCAATCGCTGATCCGCCCAAAGCGGGCCTCATCCTGAAACATCAGGCGCAGAGGCCTTTTCTGGGTAAACGAGCTTAGAGTTTGCGCCAGATCGGTGTGGAGTTTTTTTTAAAGTCCTCACGCCGCTGGGGGTCGCCCTTGGGATGCGCTGTATCGGGTGCAATCTTGCGCCAACCGTGCCGCGCGAGCATGCGGTACAGGGTGGACAGATTCAAGGATTTGCCCAGTGCCTTCTCAAAGGCGCTTAGCAATTGCGGGATAACGACAACACCGCCCTCAGAGGCCTTGGCAAGCACTTGATCAAGTGCAGCGGCCTCTTTGTCTAAACTGGCATGGGCGTGGTTACGCAATTGGTGTTTGTGCTTTTTGGGCTCAATCTCCTGGGCCAGCTCGCGTCGGCGACGATTTCGCATCTTGCACGTCATGCTGACCGAGCGGCCAATGGCACTGGCGGTTTGCTCCAGGCTCAAGCCCAACTCAAGGGGCAGCAGCACGGCCTGCGCCTGGCGCAAATCTTCTGCGCTGCGCGCATGGGCCACTTGCTCACGCGCCCAGGCCAATTCACCCATTCCACCTGCGGTTCTTGCCATGACGATCTCCAGCTAGTTTTGGAAATCATATTATGGCAATTTTTAATGCAAATTGGAAT
>JBEEJM010000373.1:0-7693 GCA_041169205.1 Pseudomonadota bacterium
GGCAGAGTCCATGGTGGGACGCAAAGTGCACATGGGCCGCCTCGAGGGCGCGACGCACGCGGTAGGCGAAGTTGTTCTGCAAGCCAACGGCATTGCCGTGCGTGATGCGCTCCAGGTGGACCGACTTCGTAGCGTTTCCTTGGCGCTGCGTGCGGGAGAAATCGTGGGCGTGGCCGGTGTGTCTGGCAACGGACAAAGTGAGTTGCTGGACGTGCTCTCGGGCCTGTTGATACCTGCATCTGGCACCCTTGAAGTGCGTGGCACGCATTTTTCGGCCCCGCAGTGGCTGGACCCTCTGACCGCCCGCAGCCTGGGTATCGCCCATGTGCCAGAAGACCGCCATGCACGCGCGCTGGTCATGGACTTTGCCGCTTGGGAGTCGGCCGTTCTCGGCTACGACCGCCTGGCCGAATACGGTGCGCGTGGCTGGCTCGCACATCCACGCATGCGTGCGGCTACAGAAGCCATGATGGAGCGGTTTGATGTGCGTCCGCGCGATCCTGAGCTGGTGAGCAGCAAGTTCTCTGGTGGCAATCAACAAAAATTTGTGTTGGCCCGTGAGTTGGGCCAAAGCCCTAAAGTGCTTCTGGTTGGCCAGCCTACGCGGGGCGTGGACATTGGTGCGATTGAATTCATTTATTCCCAGTTGCGTGCCATGCGCGATGCGGGTTGCGCCGTGTTGGTGGTGTCCAGTGAGTTGGATGAAATATTGGCGTTGTCGGACAGGGTGATCGTGATGAACCAAGGGGCTATTGCCGGTGAACTGGCCATCGAAGATTGCACCGAAGCAGGTTTGGGTCTCCTGATGACGGGCGGTGGCGAATGAACACGCAATACCCCTTGCCACGTTGGGCCGATCTGGTGCTGTTGCCTATGGTGTGTCTGTTCATTGCTTTGTTGGCTGCTGCGGGAGTGGTGGCTTTGGTGGGGCAGCATCCGGCTGAGGTCATTCAGGTGCTGGTGAAAGGTGCTTTTGGTACGCCCCGCGGACTGAGCTACACCCTGTATTACGCCACCACGTTTGTGTTCACCGGTTTGGCCGTGGCCGTGGCCTTTCATGGCGGGCTGTTCAATATTGGTGGCGAGGGCCAGGCCATCATGGGCGGCTTGGGCACCGGTCTGGTGGCCCTATGGTGGTCCAGCTTTTTGCCGGCGTGGATCATGCTGCCAGTGATGCTGTTGTCGGGTGCGTTGTTTGGCATGGCTTGGGCCGCGGTGCCTGCGTATTTGCAGGCCTACCGGGGAAGCCATGTGGTGATCACCACCATCATGTTTAACTTTATTGCCAGCAGCGTGCTGGTGTATTTGCTGGTGAACCATTTGCGTCCACCGGGCACCATGTCCGTAGAGAGTCTGCCCTTTGCAGAGTCGGCCAAATTGCCGGGCATGCATGAGGCGATGGCCTGGTTGGGTGTGGAGTGGCCCGCGTCGCCTTTGAATGTGAGTTTTTTCCTGGCCTTGTTGGCATCCATTGGCGTGTACCTGTTTTTGTGGCGCACCCGCGCGGGCTACCACGTGCGGGCGGTGGGTTCCAGCCCCAGCGCCGCAGAATACGCGGGCATCAAGTCGCGCCACCAGGTGGTTATTTCCATGTGCATCTCGGGTGCGCTGGCGGGCTTGGTAGGCATGAACGAAATTGCCGGTGTGAATGGTCGCCTGCTGTTGGAGTTTGTCAGTGGTGCAGGGTTTACCGGCATTGCGGTGGCGCTGATGGGGCGCAACCATCCGGTGGGCATTATTTTGGCCAGCATTTTGTTTGGTGCGCTGTTTCAGGGCGGTGCCGAAGTGGCCTTTGAAGTACGCGGATTTAGCCGCGACATGGTGGTCATGCTGCAAGGTTTTATCGTGCTGTTTTCTGGGGCTATGGCCTATGTGATTGCTCCGATGCTGGGCTGGGTGCTGGCCCATCTGACGCCACCAACGGCAGCGGGCAAGGAGGTTCGCCGTGGATGAGGCACTGATTGGTGGCATGTTGGCTTCCACTTTGCGCATGTCCACGCCCCTCATCTTTTGCGCCTTGGCAGGGCTGTTGTCCGAGCGCTCGGGGGTGGTGGATATTGGCTTGGAAGGGAAGATGTTGTTTGCCGCGTTTGCAGCAGGTGCCGCGGGTGCATCGTGGGGTTCACTGCCCTTGGCCGTGCTCATGGCCATGCTGGTGGCGATGGCTTTGTCATGGATGCACGGTCTGGCATGTGTGAGCCACCAGGGCGACCAGGTGGTGTCGGGTGTGGCCATCAACATCATTGCCTCGGGCCTGACGGTGGTGTTGGGTATCGCGTGGTACGCGCAGGGTGGGCAAACCCCTCCGGTGTCGGATTTGGTGCGCATCAAGCCCTTGATGCCAGAGTTGTCTGGCGCGGTGAGTGCATTGCCCTGGGGCGGCAAGACGATCGGTGTGGGCCTGTTGGGCCACGATGCCATGGTGTATCTGGCGCTGTTGCTGGTGCCCTGTGTGTGGTGGTTGCTGTTCAGAACCCGTCTGGGTCTGCGGCTGCGCGCCGTAGGCGAAAATCCACAAATGGTCGATGCGGCCGGCGTGTCGGTCAAGCGTCTGCGCTATACGGCGCTTACGTTCAATGGCATGTTGTGCGGGCTGGCCGGTAGCTATCTGGTGCTGGCACAGAGCGCCAATTTTTCTCAAAACATGACGGCAGGACGAGGTTTTATGGCCTTGGCGGCGCTGATATTTGGCCGCTGGCATCCTGTCAGCGCCTTGTGGGCTTGCCTGCTGTTCGGTTTCCTGGATGCGGTCGCCATTCGCTTGCAGGGCGTCAAATTGCCGGGGTTGGGTGAGGTGCCGGTGCAGGTGATTCAGGCTTTGCCTTATGTGCTGACCGTGGTTCTTTTGGCCGGTTTTATTGGCAAGGCGGTGGCACCGCAAGCCTTGGGAAAACCCTATTTGAAAGAGCGTTAAACCGGGTGCCGGTGCAAAAACGCTGCTAGAGTTCGGGGCGTTGGAGAAATGATGTAATTTATGGCAGCAAACACCTGGGTCAAGGTAGTGGGTTTCAGCGACACGGAGCGGCATTCGCTCAACACCCTCTTTCGTCTATCGCAACGGATGGTACCGTCCTACATGCTGTGGACGCCCGAAGCGGCACCGCAACCGCATGTGGCCCTGATTGATGTGGACAGCTATGAAGGCGGCATGGAGCTGGCTTCCCCGCGCTTTAACCCGAACTTGAAAATGTTCTGTGTCGGTGCAAACGCGCCGGTGGGTGCGTGGCGCAGTTTTAGCCGTCCGGTGGATTGGCGGGCATTGTTGAGTGAACTTGACGCTTTGTTCACACCGCAACCCGACACAGGCTCACAGGCCGGGAAGAAGCCTGCCCAACTCGTTCCGCCGGGTGTCAAACTTGCCCTGCTGGTGGGCTTGGCGCGCGAAGACCAGATGTACCTGCGGGCCCGCCTTGCATTGGCAGGCATCACCGAGGTGCAAGATGCCGATACGGCGGCCGACGGTGCAGAGCGGGTCTGGCAGCGTCAGTACGATTTGGTGGTGGTCAGCCTGGAGTTGATTGATGCGGACCCTTGGGCCCTAGTGCGCACGCTCAAAGAGCTGCTCACGCCGGTACGCTCCATCATTGTGGCCACCGACGCACCGTCGTGGCGCGCGATGGAGATGGCCGAAAGTCTGGATTGCGTGGGACTGCTTGAAATTCCGTTTCAGCCGCAGCAAGTCATGGAGCTGCTTCAGAAGGTCTGAGGCGCGCTGCGCTTTCTGCGCGTGCGCTGCACATGCAGGCCGCGTGCCAGGCGGGCTTCCACTGGCAAGGGCTCACCATGCATGTGCGCCATCAGCAGTTCGGCGCACAGTGCCGAAAAACTCAAACCTCGTGACCCCATGCCGGCGCTGATCCACAGTGTTTGTGGCACGCCTGCTTGTATTGGCCCAACCAGTGGCAAACGGTCGTGGGTGGTGCATCGCGTACCAGTCCAGGAATCCACGTTGCCAGTTGCAAAGTCCGGCTCTAGCATGGTGGCGACATCCGGCAGCAATTCGGATAACTTGAGGTAGTTGACCCGGTGCTGCGCCGCCGTGTTGGCAAGTGCGTTGGCCTGCGGCTCAAAGGTCGAGCCCGCAAACCACTGCTCACCCGAAGCGCAGGGCACGTGGGGGATGAGGCTACCGTTGCCGTTGACGGGATTTTTCGGCCAAATGGCGGCATCCATGGGTGGGTGTACACCAAAACTCAGCGTGCCATGCAGCGCCAAAAGTGCCTGCGCTTTGGGCACGACATCGACTTCCAGGGGCGTGTTGGCGGCCAAAGTCTGTACCAGCGCCTGGCAGCCGATGGCGTTGGCCAACACCACATGCTCGGAGCACGCCAATTCCTGCCCCGTTGCATCTTGCATGTGCCAAAGGCCGTCGCGTTGAATGAGTGCTGCCACATGCGCTTGACCGACAAACTGAATATTCGGGTGGGTGAGCCACGCCTTGACCAGCTGTGCGGGCTTCACCCAGCCTGCCACGGGGTGCCAAAGTTCCTCCGTGGGATCTTTGCGGTGTTCCATCACGCCGCTGTGGGCCCACGCTTGTCCCTCTGCCAGCAGCCGTTGGGCGTGCTGCAGCATGAGCCGCGTGCCAACGCGTGACATGCGCGACCGCGGACTGTCGTCAGCTGATACATGGGGCACCACCAGCCCGACAGGCAGGCCCGACGCCCCACCGGCTGGTTGTGCATGGGTGTCCAGCACCGTGACCTGCCAGCCCCGCAGTGCCAAGGCATGGGCCACGCTGGCACCGGCCAGCCCGGCACCGATGACCGTGCAGCGCGCAGGTGTTGCATTCCCCGCAAGGGCTTTGCGTGCGGTGCCTGCCTTCCAGCGGGGGGCAAATACGTATTGGTGTGGTGTGGCACTGGCTTCAAAACCGGCTTCGTGGAGTGCCGATGCTTCCAGCGAAACATGGGCAGACACCCACACCAGAGTTCTTGGATAGCAATGGCGTGCCAGTGCTTTGAGCGACCACTTGTCCCATGCGCCGTCACCGACAAAGACTGTGTCTGCCTGCAGCGCTTGCTCGGTGAGCATGGATTGCAGCGGACCAATACACAGCGTGAGCGACACGCAGCCTTCGTCGAGCAGGATGCGATGAAAACCACTGCCCAATCCTGCGCACTGCGGTGCAATTTCTGCGGGCCAGGCCGGAAGGGGTCGTGCGTCGTCAAGAATCCCAACGTAGTGCAGCAGGGCCGAGCGTAGCGGGTCGTCGTGCCACTGCTGCCAGCAGGCCATGAATTGGCCGCCATCGCCAAAAGCCGTGTCCAGCACGCACCAGGCGCAAGCGCTGCCAGACACGCGCAAGCGCTCAGGCAGTGGGGGGAACGTAACCTTGGGCGGCGTCTGCGCCGTCGCCAAAAAAGTGATTTTCCATCTGGCGGGCCAGGTACTGACGGGCGCGCGCATCGGCCAGGTTTAGGCGGTTTTCATTCACCAGCATGGTCTGGTGCTTGAGCCATGCGGCCCAGGCTTCCTTGCTGACACCCTCCCAAATGCGCTTGCCCAATTCACCGGGGTAGGGAGCGAAATCGAGACCTTCGGCCTCTTTGCCGAGCTTGATACAGTTAACAGTGCGTGCCATGCGTAAGCCTTGATCGTGTGTTCTAAAAAACGGAATGCGCAATCTTATTCGCTTTGCCTTGCACCAACGCTGCACAAGGGAACTTCGGCGGCACAATCGGCACCAATGGACGTAACTGGGCACTGAGCCCCATAGAAAGATAGCGATGGTGAATTTGGTTTTGGATTGGCTAGACCGCCGCCCCCAGCGGGTGATGGTGTGGGTGGCGCTGACGTGTGTGGCACTGCTGGCTTTTGGTTTGTACCTGCAGCATGTGGTCGGTCTGGTGCCGTGTCCGATGTGTATCGTGCAGCGATATGCTCTCGTTTTGATAGCTGTCTGCGCAGCATTGACGGGGGCTACAGGCCGAAAAGTCTTGCAAATCACCGGTTCGCTGGTACTCGCGGTGCTCGCGGTCTTAGGTGCCTATGTGGCCGCGCGCCAGAGCTGGCTGCAGTGGTACCCGCCCGAAGTGGTGTCTTGCGGGCGCGACCTCTACGGCATGATCGAAACCTTTCCGCTTCAGCGCGTGATCCCCATGCTTTTCAGGGGCAGCGGCGACTGCACGAAGGTGGACTGGACTTTTCTGGGTGGCTCTATCGCCAACTGGTCTTTCCTTTGGTTTTGTTCCATGGCGCTAACGGGCGCTGCCCTGGCCTGGCGTCAGGCGCGCCGCGCCTGAACTACCACCAAGAGACTGCAGTGCGTTTCAGGGCTGCATGACCAGGCGGATGCCCACCAGCGTATAGCGGGTTTGGGCGTCGTTCCAGTTGCGGTAGCTGGAGCGCGCGTACAGCGGCCAGGTGTGCCAAGAGCCGCCACGGCGCACGTAGACATTGCCCTCGGCAGCACCCTGCGGGTCGTTCATGGGCGAGTGGGCGTAGTAGTTTTCGTCGTACAGGTCTTGCGTCCACTCCCATGCATTGCCATGCATGTCGTACAGGCCAAACGCATTGGGCGCAAAGCTGGCCACCGGTGCGGTAAACGCAAAGCCGTCACTGCCCTTCAGCGCGTGGGCTGCGAACTGGGGCCAATAGGGTGCTGCAGCTGCGTCGAACGTGTTGGCCACTTGCAGCAATGATTCCGGTGCATCGCCCGACGCGTAGCGGGTGCGGGTGCCCGCACGGGCCGCGTACTCCCACTCGGCCTCTGAAGGCAAGCGGTAGGTGCGGTCCTCACGTTGGGTCAGCCACTTGGCCAGGGCTTGCGCGTCACTCCAGGTGACGTTCACCACGGGGTGACGCTCGCTCTGGGGAAAGCCTGGGTTCAACCAGCTGTAGCGCGTGTCGCGCCCTTCAAAGGCGTCTTGGCGACGGGTTTTTGACGCGTCGTATTGGGCGTTGTAGCCGTAGCCGCCGGTGCCGTCGGCAATCGATTCGGGCACATAGCCCGACTGCTGCACAAAGGCCCGAAACTGCCCGACCGTGACTTCGGTGGCCCCCATGTAAAAGTCTTTGGTGATGCGCACTGGGTGCACCGGGCCTTCGTCGACCAGCTCTTCCAGTCGTTTGCGCTCCATCAACGGGTAGTCTTTTTGCAGCTGGGCGATGGACTCGTCACTGCCCATCAAAAATGCACCGGCAGGGATGCGCACCAGTGTCATGCCCAGGCTATTGACCAGTGGTGCTGACGGAGATGCTGACGAGCGCATCTGCGCACAGCCACCCAGTGCCAGCAATACGGCCACACCTAGGGTAAGTTTGCGTAGCATGGTCTTCATGGGACTAGTTTTTTCACCAGCACCTGGCTCTTGCGGTCCCAGTTGTATTTGCGTTTGCGCGCCTCGGGCAACCATTCCGGGTCGACCTGCACAAAACCGCGCTTGATAAACCAGTGCATGGTGCGCGTAGTCAACACAAAAATGCTTTGCAGGCCTGCGGCTTTGGCGCGCTGTTCCACGCGTTTGAGGACGCGCTCGCCATCGCCCTGGCCCTGCGCGTCGGGCGACACGGTCAGGGCGGCCATCTCGGCCGTGCGGGCCTCGGGGTAGGCGTACAGCGCGGCGCAGGCGAAGATGACACCGTCGTGCTCGATGATGGTGTAGTTGCCCACGTCGCGTTCAATCTCGGTGCGGCTGCGCTTGACCAGGGTGCCGTCTTTCTCGAAGGGTTCGATCAGCTGCAGGATGCC
>JBEEJM010000374.1:0-3524 GCA_041169205.1 Pseudomonadota bacterium
GCGGTCGTGGCGGCCTGCGAGGAGTTCGCACTATGAAACACGCCATTAAACATATCCACTTTGTAGGCATTGGAGGCTCCGGCATGTCCGGCATCGCCGAGGTGCTGAGCAACCTGGGCTACGTTATCTCGGGCTCTGACCTGGCCGACAACGCCACCACACAGCGGCTGGCTGCGCTGGGCATCCAAACCTATGTGGGCCACGCGGCCGCCAACGTGGCGGGGGCCGATGCAGTGGTTACCTCGACCGCCGTGCAGTCGGACAATCCGGAAGTGATTCGCGCCCGCGAAATGCATATCCCCATCGTGCCGCGCGCCCTGATGCTGGCCGAGCTGATGCGCCTCAAGCAGGGCATTGCCATCGCCGGTACCCACGGCAAGACCACCACCACCAGTTTGGTGGCCAGCGTGCTGGCCGAGGCTGGCTTGGACCCGACTTTTGTGATCGGTGGTCGCCTGAACAGCGCCGGTGCCAATGCCCGTTTGGGCAGTGGTGACTACATCGTGGTGGAGGCCGACGAGTCAGACGCGTCCTTCCTGAACCTGCTGCCGGTGATGGCCGTGGTGACCAACATCGACGCCGATCACATGGAGACCTATGGCCATGACTTCGGCAAGCTCAAAAAAGCATTCGTCGATTTTCTGCACCGCATGCCCTTCTACGGCGTGGCCATTCTGTGCACCGACGATGCAGCGGTGCGTGATATTTGCGAGGAGGTGACCTGCCCGATCACCAGCTACGGCTTCAACGAAGATGCACAGGTACGCGCCATCAACGTGCGGGCTGCCAACGGGCAGATGCATTTCACCGTGCAGCGCCGCAATGGTGTGGTGCTGCCCGATCTCGAGGTGGTGCTGAATTTGCCGGGTCTGCACAACGTGCTGAACGCGCTGTCGGCCATCGCCGTGGCGGTGGAGCTCAGCATTGACGACGCCGCCGTATGCAAGGCGCTGGCCGAGTTCAAGGGCGTGGGTCGCCGCTTCCAGCGCTATGGCGATCAGCCACTTGCCGCGGGGGGTATCGTGACCGTCGTTGACGACTACGGCCACCACCCGGTAGAGATGGCCGCCACGCTGGCCGCTGCACGCGGTGCCTTCCCCGGACGTCGTTTGGTGCTGGCATTTCAACCCCACCGCTTCACCCGCACCCGCGACTGCTTTGAAGACTTTGTCAAAGTCATTGGCCAGGCCGATGCCGTGTTGCTGGGCGAGGTGTATGCCGCAGGCGAAGCGCCCATCGTGGCCGCCGACGGCCGCTCGCTGGCGCGTGCGCTGCGGGTTGCCGGCAAGGTCGAGCCCATTTTTGTGGACGACATCGCCGACATGCCGCAAGCCGCCGTGGACAACGCGCGACCGGGCGATGTGTTGGTCTGCATGGGCGCTGGCTCTATCGGTGCAGTGCCTGGAAAAATTGTAGATTTGCTACAAAAAGCAGAGCAGGCTACGCAAGAGGGGCGGGGGCTATGAGCGGTTTTGATTTAAATTTGGGTAAGGTGGCCGTGCTCATGGGCGGTGCCTCTGCCGAGCGCGAAGTGTCGCTGATGTCCGGCAGCGGTGTGCTCAAGGCCTTGCTGGCCAAGGGTGTCGATGCCCATGCCTTTGACCCAGCCGAGCGCCCACTGGATGACCTCAAGCGCGAAGGCTTTGATCGCTGCTTTATTGCACTGCATGGCCGCTTTGGTGAAGACGGCACGGTGCAGGGCGCGCTGGAGTTGCTGGGCATTCCCTACACCGGCTCGGGCGTGATGGCGTCCGCCATTTCCATGGACAAGGTCATGACCAAACGCATCTGGCGTTTTGAAGGCCTGCCCACTCCCGCCTGGAGCCAAGTGGGCAGTGCCGCGCAAACCCACGCCGCGTTTGCCAAGCTAGGTGCCCCCATGATCGTCAAGCCCGCACGGGAAGGCTCCAGCATTGGCTTCACCAAGGTGATGAACGCAGACCAGTGCGACGCGGCCTACGCCGCCGCCGCCAAACACGACAACGAAGTGCTGTGCGAGCAGTTCATTGCTGGCGACGAAGTCACCTGCCCGGTGCTCGGCCCCACCGATGCGCCGCGCGCCTTGCCCGTCATTCGCATCGTCGCCCCGGACGGTAACTACGACTACCAGAACAAGTATTTCACCGACACCACGCAGTACCTGGTACCAGCCGGTTTGCCCGCTGGCGAAGAAGAGGCCATTGCCGCCATCGTCTGCCAGGCCTACCAGGTGCTGGGCTGCCGTGGCTGGGCACGGGCCGACGTGATGATTGACGCCACCACCCGCAAGCCCTACCTGCTGGAGATCAACACCTCGCCGGGCATGACCGGGCATTCGCTGGTGCCCATGTCGGCACGGGCCTCGGGCCTCAGCTACGAAGACCTGTGCGTACACCTGTTGCAGCACACCGCGCTGGATGCGAGGGCTGCTGCATGAATTCGACTGTGGCCACTCCCCTGGACGTCAAGCTCATGAACATGACCACACTGGTCTTGGGCGTGGCCTTTGTCGTGCTGGGTGTGGTGGCTGCGGCACGCTGGGTTTCGCGTCTGCCCGCGTTTGATATTCAGGGCATCTTGATTCACGGTGACGTGAGCCACAACAACAGCAACACCCTGCGCGCCAATGTGGCACCGCGGCTGAATGGCACTTTCTTTACCGTTGATCTGGCGCGCGTGCGCTCGGCGTTCGAGTCAGTGCCCTGGGTTCGCCGCGCCGTGGTGCGCAAAGATTTCCCAAATCGCCTGCGCGTGGAGTTGCAGGAGCACCAGGCCGTGGCCTATTGGGGGGGCGACAGTGAGGTGCGCTTGCTCAATAGCTTTGGCGAAGTGTTTGAGGCCAACGTGGGCGAGGTCGAGCAAGACATGCTGCCCCGGCTGAATGGCCCTGAAGGCCAGGCCGCTGACGTGCTGGCCATGTACCGCGCGCTGCAAGACCTGTTTGAAGCCACTGAGTTGCCCATTGAGCAGTTGGAGTTGTCCACCGGCGGTAGCTGGCGCATCCATCTGGAGTCTGGCGCGCTGATCGAATTGGGGCGTGGCACCACCAGCGACGTGTCGGCCCGGGCCCAGCAGTTTTTGAAGACCTTGACGCAAGTGACCAGCCGCTACGGCCGACAGCCCAAAGCGGTGGAGTCTGCAGACTTGCGCCATCAAAACGGTTACGCCATTCGGCTACGCGGTGTAAGCACTGTCGTGGCGGATGGCCCGAAGAAGTAGACGTAGATAACGAAGAGCAGGTGCACACATGGCAAAAGAATACAAAGACCTCGTCGTAGGGCTCGACATTGGAACCGCCAAGGTGATGGCGGTGGTGGCCGAGATCATGCCCAACGGTGACCTCAAGCTCGCCGGCCTGGGCATTGCGCCCAGCAATGGGTTGAAGCGCGGCGTGGTGGTCAACATTGACGCCACCGTGGCCAGCATTCAGCAGGCTTTGAAAGAAGCCGAGTTGATGGCCGACTGCAAGATCACCCGCGTGTATACCGGCATCACCGGCAGCCACATTCGCGGTATCAACAGCAGCGGCATGGTGGCCGTGAAAG
>JBEEJM010000375.1:0-8032 GCA_041169205.1 Pseudomonadota bacterium
CGATGTCGGAGCCGGGGGCGGGGTCCGACGTCGTCGGCATGAAGCTGACCGCCATGCGCAAGGGCGACCGCTATATCCTCAACGGCAGCAAGATGTGGATCACCAACGGCCCCGACGCGGACACGCTGGTCGTTTACGCCAAGAGCGAGCCTGAACTGGGCGCTCGCGGTGTCACCGCCTTCCTGATCGAGAAGGGCATGAAGGGTTTTTCGGTCGCGCAGAAGCTGGACAAACTCGGCATGCGCGGCAGCCACACCGGCGAGCTGGTGTTCAACAATGTGGAAGTGCCCCACGCCAATGTGCTGGGCAACGTCAACGGCGGCGCCAAGGTGCTGATGAGTGGCCTGGACTACGAGCGCGCGGTGCTGACCGGCGGCCCGCTGGGCATCATGCAGTCGGTGATGGACAACGTGCTGCCCTACATCCACGACCGCAAGCAGTTTGGCCAGAGCATTGGCGAATTCCAGCTCATTCAGGGCAAAGTGGCCGATATGTACACCGTGCTGCAGGCGGGCCGCAGCTTTGCCTACACCGTGGCAAAAAATCTGGATTCGTTGGGTGCTGAGCATGTGCGCCAGGTGCGCAAGGACTGCGCATCCGTCATTTTGTGGACGGCCGAAAAAGCCACCTGGATGGCGGGCGAGGGCGTGCAAATCTTTGGCGGCAATGGCTATATCAACGAATACCCCTTGGGTCGCTTGTGGCGCGATGCCAAGTTGTACGAAATTGGGGCTGGAACCAGCGAAATCCGCCGCATGCTGATTGGCCGGGAGCTGTTCGCTGAGACAATGTGAAGATTGCCCCCACGGTTGCCCACTGCGTGTGGCGCCCTGCCCCACATTGTTCTCTAAAGCCCCGCAATGCGAAGTACCGATAGCCACCCACCCCGTTCGCTCTTTCAAAAAATCCTGCACGGTGGCGTGAGCGGATTTTTGCGTGGCCTCCTGCGCGCGTGGGTGCTGGTGGTGCCGCTGGTGTTGGCGCTCTCTCTCATTCGGCTGGGGCAACTGGCGTACTTCTGGCCCACGGGTTACCACGCGGCCAGTAGCGATGTGGCCACCGTGGTGCTGCAGGGTTTCCGGTTTGACCTGAAAGTGAGCGCCATCGTCGGGTTTTTGCTGCTGCTGGTATTGCCCTGGGTGTCGGGTCGGGTGCAGACGTGCATTGCAGCCGTGTTGGCCTTTGTTTATGTGATGCTGTCGCTGGTCAATCTGCACTACTTCGGCTTTTACAAAACACCCATTGATTCGCTGGTGTTTGGCTTGGTGGAGGACGACACTGTCGCCGTGTTGCAAACCATCTGGCGTGATTTTCCGGTGATCTGGACGCTGTTGCTGGCGGTGGCGTTGACCTGGGGCACGGTTTTTTTGCACCGCACGCTGGCCAAGCGCGTGCTGCCCGATGGGGTGTTGCAAACCCGGCATATTGCGACCCGGTTGGTGCTGGTCGTGGTGGCGTTCTTTGCACTGGTTTTTGCAGGTAAGGGCACCGTCCGTGAGATGGCGTTGCAGCGCCAGCACCTCACCGTAACGACCTCACAGTTTCTCAACGACATGGTTCCCAACGGCGTCATTGCGCTCAAATACGCATGGGACAGCCGGGGGCAGTCGCAGAATTTGTCGGATCCGCTGGTGGGGCTCAAGGCCATGGGCTTCGATTCCGCCCCGGCGGCAGCGCAGGTGCTGGGTTTGCCCCACGGTAGCGAGGCGGAGGTGAGGGCCGCACTCACCGCGCACGAGCCCGTACCAGCCAACACGCCGAAGAAAAATCTAATTTTTTTCCTGATGGAGTCGTGGAGCGCAGAGCCCCTGCTGTACCAGAGCCCAAAGTTTGATGTGCTGGGCCGCTTGGCTCCGACGCTGGCAGATCCGAGTAGGGCTTGCCATTTCAGCAACTTCGATTCGGCGCATGCGGGCACGCACCCGTCGCTGGAAGCGATTTTGTTTTCCACCCCCATCACGCCACTCACGCTGGGCGATGTGGGGCGCAAGCCGATTCCGTGGGCTATTCCCAAAGTGGTGCGCGACGCGGGATACCAAACCCTGTTTGTCACCTCGGCCCGCTCGGGCTGGCGCGATCTGAACCGCGTTCTCAAAGTGCAGGGCTTTGACGAGGTGGTGGATGCCAACACCCTCAAGGAAGCCTACCCCGACGCTACGCTCGGCATCTGGGGCGTGTGGGATAGCTATGTGTTCAAGTACTTGAGCAAGCGCATGGCGGCACAACCTGCGGACAAACCGCTGTTTGTGTTTGTGCTCACCTCGACCAACCACCCGCCGTACGATTTGCCGCCGGATTACCAGCGCGTGCCGCGCGACATGTCGCTGTGGAAGGGCGAGACCAGTTCTGACACGCTGGTGCCCAACCTCGACAGCTACCACTACGCGGCTGATCTGCTCGGGGGCTTTGTTCAGGAAGTGCAAAAAGGCCCGCTGCACGCCACCACGCTGGTGGCCGCCACGGGTGACCACAATGTGCGCTCCTTTGGTGTGTACGCCGAGGCCAATCGCCGCTACCTGGTGCGCCAGGTGCCGTTCGTCATTTGGGGCGAAGGCCTGCAATGTGGTGCACAGCAGGCCCTGCCCGCCAGCCACCGGGACATGTTCAACACCCTGCTGCCGCTGGCCGGTATTGCCGGACCGTATGTGAATTCGGGCCGCAATTTATTGCGATCGGCCACTGCGCCATCCAACCCCATCAACGCGCCACGCGCCATGTTCTTCACCGGCGACGCCCGCAACGCCAAAGGCATGTGGCAACTGGGGAATAAAAACTCCTTTGTCTGCACCGCGGCCAAGCCTGAGGCACACTGCGAGTTCAACGCACTGGACGACCAGCAAGAGCGCGCACGCTACGCCCTGCTGGACTGGAACGTGCGCATCTCCCTCAAAAAATAACGAATGCACCCATGGCTGATTTGACCGACCTTTTTGCCCGCAACCGTGCATGGGCCGCCGAGATGGAGGCCCGTCGCCCCGGGTTCTTTACCGGGCTGGCGAACCAGCAAAAGCCCAAATACATGTGGATTGGCTGCTCCGACAGCCGCGTGCCGGCCAACGAGATCATTGGCTTGGCTCCCGGTGAAATTTTTGTCCACCGCAATGTGGCCAATGTGGTGGTGCACTCTGACCTCAACGCCCTGTCCACCATCCAATTTGCGGTGGAGCGGCTCAAGGTCAAGCATGTGATGGTGGTGGGCCACTACGGTTGCTCGGGTGTGCAGGCGGCGCTGGAAGGCGCGCGCATTGGGCTGGCCGACAACTGGTTGCGCCACATTCAAGATGTGCGTGACCGCCACCGCCATCTGCTGGACTTGCTGCCGGAGCATGGCCGCGCCGCCGCGCTATGCGAGCTCAACGTGATTGAGCAGGTGGTTAATGTGGCGCAAAGCACGGTGCTGCAAGACGCCTGGGGTGCGGGGCAAGACGTCACGCTGCATGGCTGGGTGTATGGCGTGCACGATGGCTTGGTGCAAGATCTGCACATGACCGTGACCGGCCAGGAAGAGCTCGACGGTCTGTACCGCGAGGCTTTGTCTGGCGTGCGCCTGATGCCCCGCAATTTAAAGTAAAAAGTGCCGCTAGCCCCCGTGGAATATGCGCAAGCAGCTATAAAAATAGTAGCAATTTCCATGGCAATTTGAGCGTCTATGTTTCCTACGCGACTGGACTCATCCCTCGCCTACGACATCGCCAAGGCGATGATGGATGGCTTCAATCGCCACTACCGACTGTTTCGCACCGAGTCCGCCCGCGCCAAGCACCGTTTTGAGACAGAAGACTGGCATGGCCAGCAGCGCGCCCAGCGTGAGCGCATTGAGTTTTACGACCTGCGGGTGAAAGAGGCCTCTAACCGCCTGGAGCGGGAGTTCAAGGCAGGCGAGCAGCCCATGGAGGTGTGGCAGCAGGTCAAGCTGCACTACATTGGTTTGCTGGTGGACCACCACCAGCCGGAGTTGGCCGAAACTTTCTTTAACTCAGTCACCACCAAAATACTGCACCGCGCGTATTTTCAGAACGACTTTATTTTTGTGCGCCCTGCAGTCAGCACCGAATACATCGACAACGGCGCAGACGAAAAGCGCGCCACCTACCACGCCTACTACCCCGAGCGCGACACCATTGCCGACGTGCTGGTGCGCATGCTGCAAGACTTTGATTTGCAGTGCCCCTGGGATGACCTACCGCGCGATGTCGCCCGGGTCACCAAGGTGATGACCGATCTGCTGGGCGATGCCAAACTGCGCGCCAACTTTCAGGTGCAAGTGCTCACCGGGCTGTTCTTTCGCAACAAGGGCTGCTACATCGTGGGCAAGCTGATCAACGGCTTCACCGAGTACGGTTTTGCGCTGCCGGTACTGCACAACGAAGAAGGCAAGCTGACCATTGACGCAGCTTTGTTTGGTGAAGACGACCTGCTGATCTTGTTTAGCTTTGCGCGGGCTTATTTCATGGTGGACATGGAAATACCCTCGGCCTATGTGCAGTTTTTGCGCAGCATGATGCCGCGCAAACCGCGCAACGAAATCTATAACGCGCTGGGCTTGGCCAAGCAAGGCAAGACGCTTTTCTACCGCGACTTTCTCTACCACCTGCGCCACAGCACCGATAAGTTCCGCATTGCCCCCGGCATCAAGGGCATGGTGATGCTGGTGTTCGACTTGCCCAGTTTTCCCTATGTGTTCAAAGTCATCAAAGACTTTTTCCCGCACCAAAAAGACACGACTCGCGAGCAAATCAAGGGCAAGTATTTGCTGGTCAAACAGCACGACCGCGTAGGCCGCATGGCCGATACGCTGGAGTACAGCGAGGTGGGCTTCCCTCGGGACCGGTTTGACGACGAGCTGATTGCAGAAATAGAAAAGTTTGCGCCCAGCCAGCTGGAGATCAGCGACCGCGATGGCGATGGCAACGTGGAAGTCATCATCAAACACGTATACATCGAGCGCCGCATGATTCCGCTCAACATCTACTTGCAAGAAGCGTTTGATGTACTCAAGGCCGACAGTGGGGCGGACGATACGGCGCTGCGCCGCGCCAGCGAGCAACTCAGCCGCGCCGTGCTGGAGTATGGCAATGCCATCAAGGATTTGGTGGCTGCCAATATCTTCCCCGGCGACATGCTCTGGAAAAACTTTGGTATCACGCGCCACGGCAAAGTCGTGTTCTACGACTACGACGAAATTGAATACATCACCGACTGCAACTTTCGCAAAGTGCCCGAGCCGCGCAACGAAGAGGAAGAAATGAGCGGCGAAATTTGGTACAGCGTCGGCCCCAAAGACGTGTTCCCCGAAACCTTTGCCCCGTTTTTGCTGGGCAATCCGTTGGTGCGCAGCGTGTTCATGGCACACCACGCTGATTTGCTGGATGCCGCCTTCTGGCAAAGCCACAAGGAACGCATCCTGGCCGGCCATGTGTTTGACGTGTTCCCGTACGACCGCGACAAGCGCTTCTCGCAAGGCCCCGCCTTGTCTATTTAACGGGTACTTGGCCGAGGCCTGTCCGCTTTTCGCTTTTCCGACATCATTCACCTATGAAATCTACTTTTTTCCGCACCGCCGTGGTGCTCGGCCTGGTATCCGCCATCGGCCCCTTCGCCATCGACATGTATTTGCCGGCCTTGCCGTCCATCGGCCAAAACCTGAATGCCAGCATGGGTGCTGTGCAGGCCAGCCTGATGGTGTTTTTTGTGGCCCTCGCCTTGGGGCAGCTGGTGTACGGCACCGCGTCGGACATGCTGGGGCGCAAGCTGCCGCTGTATTTCAGCCTGGTGTTGTTTGGCGTTGCCAGCGTGGGCTGTGCTTTGGCTCCCGATATCGAGACCTTGATTGTCTGGCGCTTTGTGCAGGGTTTGGGCGCGAGCGCGGGCATGGTGATCCCGCGGGCTATCGTGCGCGACCTGCACACGGGCGTGGACGCGGCGCGATTGATGTCGCTGCTGATGCTGGTGTTCAGCGTGTCGCCCATCCTGGCACCGCTGTGCGGCAGCCTGTTGATCGAGTGGGTGGGGTGGCGTAGCGTGTTCTGGGCCGTGACCGGCATTGCGATCTTCAGCCTAGTGATTCTGTTTACGGGGCTGGCCGAGACACGGTCTGTGGCCGAGCGCGCCCAAAGCACGCTGCGCGGCGCTCTGGCAGGCTACTGGGAGCTGCTGCGCGACCGCCACTTTCTTGGCCTGGTGTTTATCGGTGCGTTTGGCATGGCCAGTTTCTTTTCCTTCCTGGCGAATTCCCCATTTGTGATGATTGACCACTATGGGTTGACGCCGCGCCAGTACAGCATGGCGTTTGCGGTGAACGCCGCGTCGTTCATCGGGGTGTCGCAGTTCACCGGCAAGCTGGCCGCGCGCTTCGGGCTGCAGGCCATGGTGAAGTTTGCCGTGACAGGCTACGCCATCGTCATGGCATTGCTGCTGTTGCAAAACCTGTTGGGCGTGGATCGGCTGGATGTGTTGATTGTCCTGATGTTGGTGGGGTTTGGCTTTTTGGGGTTGGTGGTGCCCGCCACGTCGGTGCTGGCGCTGGAGGCGCATGGGGCCATTGCGGGCACTGCGTCAGCCTTGTTGGGCACCTTGCAGTTTGTCACCGGGGCCGTGGTCATGGGCGTGGTGGGGCAGTTTGTGGATGGCAGCCCATTTCCCATGGTGGCGGGCATTGCCGGTTGTGCGTTGGCTTCTTTCGTTATCGCCAGGGCTACCTTGGGCGGCCAAAGCACCCACTAGCTTCTCGGTGGTTGGGGTTGCGGGCTGGTGGACGCGACGGTGGTGCGTCTGGCACAATTGACGTTTACGTAAACGTCAACTCCAGGAGAAGCCCGTCATGCCAGAAACCATCGTGATCGTCAGTGCTGCCCGCACCCCCATGGGCAGTTTTCAGAGTGACTTTTCGTCTCTTGCGGCGCATGACCTGGGTGGCGTGGCCATCCGGGCAGCGGTGGAGCGCGCGAGCATCAACTCCACATTTACCCCAGAACTGGTCACCGAGGTGATTTTTGGTAACTGCCTGATGGCAGGCCAAGGCCAGGCACCCGCGCGGCAAGCGGCGTTCAAGGGCGGTTTGCCCAAAAGCGCAGGTGCGGTCACGCTCTCCAAAATGTGCGGCTCCGGCATGCGCGCGGCCATGTTCTGCCATGACATGCTGCTGGCTGGCAGCCACGAGGTGTTGATCGCTGGCGGCATGGAAAGCATGACCAATGCGCCCTACCTGCTGCCCAAGGCACGCAGCGGCTACCGCATCGGCCACGACCGCATTTTTGACCACATGATGCTGGACGGTCTGGAAGACGCCTACGAGGCAGGCCGCTCCATGGGCACCTTTGGCGAAGACTGTGCTGCCAAGTACGGCTTTACCCGCGCCGAGCAGGACGCCTTCGCCACTGCTAGCGTGCAGCGTGCCAAGGCGGCAACAGAATCCGGCGCGTTTGCCACCGAGATCACGCCCGTGGTGGTCAAAGGCCGTGGCGGCGAGGTGACTATTTCTATCGACGAAGGCCCCGGCAAAGTCAAGCTCGACAAGATTCCCACGCTCAAGCCCGCCTTCAAGAAAGACGGCACCATTACCGCCGCCTCCAGTTCCAGCATCAACGACGGCGCGGCCGCCATGGTGATGATGACGGCCAGTACTGCGGCCAAACTGGGTTGCACGCCGCTGGCCCGCATCGTCAGCCACGCCACCCACGCGCAAGAGCCAGAGTGGTTTGCCACCGCACCCGTGGGCGCGACACAAAAGGCCTTGGCCAAAGCGGGCTGGTCCGTGGGCGATGTGGACCTGTGGGAAGTGAACGAAGCGTTCGCCGTGGTGCCGATGGCGCTGATGAAAGAGCTGGGTGTACCGCACGACAAGGTGAACGTGAATGGCGGTGCTTGCGCGCTGGGCCACCCGATTGGCGCATCCGGTGCCCGCATCATGGTCACGCTGATTCATGCACTGAAGGCGCGTGGGCTGAAAAAAGGCCTAGCAACTTTGTGCATTGGCGGTGGTGAGGCGACTGCAGTGGCATTGGAGTTGCTATAAATTTAGTAGCTGATTACG
>JBEEJM010000376.1:0-2763 GCA_041169205.1 Pseudomonadota bacterium
AGCAGAAGCGAAAGACGCAGCCTTTTGGAACTCAGGATTGGCGTAAGTGCTCTTGCGAGTACCGGTAGGCACGTGGGCCCAGCCATTGGTCTTGGCCACCAACTCGATGTATTCCTTCGAAGTTGCCCAGGTTACAAACTTGCTGGCAGCGTCCACTTTTTTGGAGCCGGCTGGAATTGCGAGTGCCCATGACCACAACCAGTTAGCACCCTTGGGTGTCACGGCGGTTGGTGCTTGCGCAAAAGCGATTTTGTCAGCTACTTTGGACTGCTTGGGGTCGGTGATAAAAGACGCTGCAATGGTGGCGTCAATCCACATACCGCACTTGCCTTCGTTGTACAGCGCCAAAATTTCGTTGAAGCTGTTGGCAGAAGAGCCAGGAGGGCCGTACTTGGTCAGCAGCTCGACGTACATGGTGACTGCGTCTTTCCATGGCTTGGATTCGAGTTGAGGTTTCCACTTCATGTCAAACCACTGCGCACCATAGCTGTTGGCCATGGTGGACAGGAAAGCCATGTTGTCACCCCAACCTGGTTTGCCGCGCAGGCAGATGCCATACACGCCATTCTTGGGATCGTGAATCTTGGCAGCAGCGTCACGCACCTGGTTCCAAGTGGGGCGGCCTTCAAACTTGATACCAGCCTTGTCGGTCAGGTCCTTGCGGTACATCAGCATGGAGCTTTCGCCGTAGAAGGGCGCAGCGTACATTTTTCCGCCAACCGACAAACCATCTTTCATGGCCGGCAGGATGTCGTCCGCGTCATAGGTGGCATCGCCCTTCAATTCTTTGAGCCAGCCCTTTTTGCCCCAGATAGGGGTTTCGTACATGCCGATGGTCATCACGTCAAACTGTCCGCCCTTGGTGGCGATGTCGGTAGTGACGCGTTGGCGCAGAGCGCCTTCTTCCAGCGTCACCCACTTGAGTTTGATGTCCGGGTTGGATTGCTCAAAGTTTTTGCTGAGCTTTTGCATTTCGATCATGTGGCCGTTGTTCACGGTAGCAATCACCAGCTCGGTGGCGGCGTGGGTCACACCACACATCGAAGCGACGAGGGTTGCTGCGATGGCAACGCGGGTTTTCAGTTTCATGGACGGGTCTCCTAGGAGTTTTGGGTTTGGAATGCCTTGTTCAATGCGCATCGGAAGCCAGCACTGACAGACGAAAGATACCGATTCAACCGCCCAAAAATGGTACGAGTCCGCTCAAAACTAGTATTAATTTGCACTAATGACTAAGGATTTACACCTATGAGAGTCAAATTAGTACTCTTTTAGAGCAATCCAATACACAAACACGCCACCCGCACCCCACGCCAACTTACTGCAGGTCGATCACTTTCACCAGTTGCCCTTGGGCGGGCTCGCCGCCTGCATAAAACCCGTTGATCAGGCGCAATTGCTGCTCGGGTCGGGCAATCGGTGAGCTTTTGGCCAGCTCGGCAAAGCCGCCGCGCGGGTACGGCACGGTGCGAATCACCCAGGGCCGCGCGGCACTGCGGTCTTGCACCGTCATGGCGCGAAAGCTGCCCTCGGCCTCGCGCAACTGGGCCTTGCTGCGCTGCAAAGCCGCCGCATCTTTGGCGTTGCTAAGTAGCAAGTAGGTGCGTTCGCCCGGGCCAGTGACCAAGGTGGCATCAATATTCTGGGCTTGTCCTTGCGCGTTCTGGCGCACACCTGCAAAGCGTGTCGCCTGCAGACCGTTGATGCTGGTGGATTCGGTTCGCCCATCGGTGGGCTGCAGCACGCTGCGGATGATGGCCGCGTGGTTGGCCCCCGCCTTGGGTGGCACCACCCGTACCACCAAGGCTGCGTCACCCGCCGCGTTGACCATTGCCAACTGGTCCGCCGTGTTCTGGATTTTCCAGCCCGCAGGCGCGGTGAGCGCAATCTCCAACGGTGTGTGGTAAAAATTGCGCCCCCGGGTGAGGCCCTGCGCTGCGCTGTCACCAAACTGGATGCCCGACACCACTTTCAGGTAGCGCGCACGCCCTTCGTCACCGTAGCTGCCCTTGTACTGGCTGGCGAGTTGGGTGATGGTTTGCAGACGCTGGTCGTTCGATGGGTGTGACGCCAGCCAGTCGCCTTGCTTGGGCGCGGGACGGCCTTCAGCCTGGGCCAAGTCGGCGGCAAACCGCTCCTGGTTTTTCAGCACGGTGATCACATCGATCATGTTGCGCGGGTCGTAATGGCTGCGCGACAAATACTCGGCGCCCAGCCCATCGGCCTGCAACTCCTGGTCGCGCCCGTACGAGGCGATATAGCCCGCTGCCACGTTTTGCGACACCTGCCCGGCCAGTTGCCCCGCCCCCGCCACGCCGTAGGCTTCTGCCACCGCACCCAAAATGCTAGCGGCAAACACACCCAGTCCGGCGTTTTGCTCGCTGGTGGCGCGCTGCGCACCGTGGCGGGCCGTTACGTGACCAATTTCATGGCCGATCACCCCCGCCAAATCGGCCTCGCTCTCCATGTAGGCCATGATGCCGCGCGTCACATAGACATAGCCGCCCGGTAGCGCAAAGGCGTTGATCTCGGGGCTGTCGAGCACCGTGAAATGCCACTGCAACTGCTTGCGGTGCGACTGCGCCGCAAGTCGCTGCCCCAGATCGTTCACATAGGCCTGCACAGCCGGGTTGGCATAGGCACCGTACTCCTGCAGCACGCCCTGGTGGGCTTTGGCGCCCTCGGCAATCTCGGTGGATTCGTCCATCACTGTGCGCTCGGTTTGCCCTGTGACGGGGTTGACCATGGTGGTGCCGCAGGCGG
>JBEEJM010000377.1:0-3083 GCA_041169205.1 Pseudomonadota bacterium
CGCATCAAGCAAGAGTTGCAAGCCAAAGGCCTGGAGCCCGAAGCCGTGGCAGAGGCGGTGAACCGCTTGCGCACCAGTGAGGTGGAGCGGGCGAAAGAAATCTGGCGCAAAAAATTTGGCCAGCCACCGGTCGATGCCGCAGAGCGCGGCAAGCAAATGCGGTTTCTAGCCAGCCGCGGTTTCGGTGGCGACACCATCCATCGCGTAGTGCAAGGCAGCGACGAAGAGGATTGAAAAAAGTTTGCCCGCAAGTGCCCAGCCAGGAAGGGGTAGGGCCCCGGCCCGACTTGTGCGTACCCGCACCGAAGGGCCGGAGCCCTACCCCTTCCTGGCGTGCGAACGCAAAAAAACGGAAGCCGGAAAACTAAAGCCCAAGCATCAATTGCAAGTTCTGCACCGCCGCGCCGCTGGCCCCTTTGCCCAGATTGTCCAGACGCGCAACGAGCAAGGCATGGCCCGCTTCGTCGTTGCCAAACACCCGCAGTTCCATCTTGTTGGTATTCGCCAGCGCCACGGCGTCCAGCTTCAGATCAGGCGTCGCCGCTTCCACTGTGACCCATGTGCTGCCCGCATAGTGCTTGGCCAGCGCGTCATGCAACTGCTGTGCGGTCGGTTTGCCGGGCAAAGCGTCCAGATGCAGGGGCAGTTGCACCAACATGCCCTGGGCAAAATTGCCCACCGAAGGCACGAACAGTGGGCGGCGGGTCAGCCCGGTGTAGCGCATGATTTCAGGAATGTGCTTGTGCTTCAAGCCCAGCGCGTACAACTCCATGGCGGGTGCATTGCCAGCCTCGTAGGCCTCCATCATGGTGCGGCCTCCACCGGAGTAACCGCTGATGGACGGCAGACACACCGGAAAATCGGGCGGCAGCAAACCGGCATCGACCAAGGGGCGAATCAAGGCGATGGCACCCGTGGCGTAGCAGCCGGGGTTGCCCACGCGGCGGGCTTGCGCCACAGCATCGCGCTGGCCTGCAGCCAATTCTGGAAATCCGTAGACCCAACCCGGCGCGGTCCGGTGGGCAGTGGACGCGTCAATGATTTTTGGGCCAATCCCGCCGTTAGCCCGCGTCAAATCATCAATCATTGCTACGGATTCGATAGCAGCATCGTCGTGCAGACACAGAATGACCAAGTCTGCCTGGGCCATCAATGCACGTTTGGCATGGGCGTCCTTGCGCAGCGCCGGGGCAATGCTCAAAAGCGCGACTTGCGGCATGGCCTGCAGGCGCTCGCGGATTTGCAGGCCCGTGGTACCCGCCTCGCCATCAATAAAAATTTTTTTCATCGGTTCTGGATCCGTTCTAAAACAGCCATTCAGAGGGGAACACCACAAGGTGACCAGGATCGACATTCCCAGGGGGGTATGGTCCCCGCGCCCTATGTAAGTCTTGCACAAGTTTTGTGCGATGCAACATGATACAGTGCGGCGCTGATGTGTCCAGTGCCATCCGCCGGGCTAAAGTTGTTGGCTGCGGAATGGTAAACATTGTCCTGTCCAGAGAGAGTCGTCATGAAGATTCACGAGTACCAAGGCAAGGAAATCTTGCGTCAATTCGGTGTGCCGGTGCCCCGCGGCATCCCCGCCTTCACAGTCCAGGAGGCAGTGGAAGCTGCACAGAAGCTGGGCGGCCCCGTGTGGGTCGTTAAGGCGCAGATCCACGCAGGTGGTCGCGGCAAGGGCGGTGGCGTCAAGGTCGCGAAGACCATTGAAGACGTCAAGCGCATCGCGGGTGAAATACTCGGTATGCAGCTGATCACCCACCAGACCGGCCCCGAAGGCCAAAAGGTGCGTCGCCTGTACATCGAAGACGGTGCCGACATCCAAAAGGAATACTACGTCTCGATCGTGACCGACCGTGCCACGCAAAAGCTGGCGTTCATTGCGTCCAGCGAAGGCGGTATGGACATCGAGGAAGTGGCGCACTCCACCCCCGAAAAAATCATCACCGAGTTCATCGACCCGTTGACCGGTCTGGGCGAGGCGCAAGCCAAGAAGATTGCAGATGCCATCGGTATGCCTGCAGGTTCCACCGCCCAAGCCGTGGACATCTTCCAGAAGCTCTACAAGTGCTACATGGACACCGATGCATCATTGGTCGAAATCAATCCGCTGAATCGCGATGGCAAAGGCAACGTGACTGCGCTCGACGCCAAGTTCAACTTTGACGCCAACGCACTGTTCCGCCACCCCGAAATCGTGGCGTACCGCGATCTGGACGAAGAAGATCCGGCTGAAGTCGAAGCTTCCAAGTTCGACTTGGCCTACATCAGCCTGGACGGCAACATCGGCTGCCTGGTGAACGGTGCCGGTCTGGCCATGGCCACCATGGACACCATCAAGCTGTTTGGCGCTGAGCCAGCCAACTTCCTGGACGTGGGCGGCGGTGCCACCCCCGAGAAGGTGACCGAAGCCTTCAAGATCATGCTGAAAAACCCCAAGGTCAAGGCCATTTTGGTCAACATCTTCGGCGGCATCATGAAGTGCGACACCATCGCCACCGGCGTGATCACGGCCTGCAAGGCCACCAACCTGAACGTGCCTTTGGTTGTGCGCATGAAGGGCACCAACGAAGACTTGGGCAAGCAGATGCTGAAAGACAGCGGCCTGCCCATCATCTCGGTAGACACCATGGCAGAAGCTGCGCAGGCAGCGGTTAAAGCGGTAAAGGGTTAATCATCATGTCGATCTTCATCAACAAAGATACCAAGGTCATCACCCAGGGCATTACTGGCAAGACCGGTCAATTCCACACCGAAAAGTGCCAGGAATACGCGAACGGCAAAAATTGCTTTGTCGCTGGCGTGAACCCCAAGAAGGCCGGTGAGTCGATCTTCAACATCCCAATCTACGCCTCCGTCAAGGAAGCTGCTTCGGAAACCGGTGCCACCGTGTCGGTGATCTACGTGCCACCCGCTGGCGCTGCTGCTGCCATCTGGGAAGCCGTAGAAGCGGATCTGGATCTGGCGATCTGTATTACCGAAGGCATCCCCGTCCGGGACATGCTGGAAGTGCGCAACCGCATGAAAGCCAAAGAAGCCGCTGGCGGCAAAAAGACTTTGTTGCTCGGCCCCAACTGCCC
>JBEEJM010000378.1:0-10015 GCA_041169205.1 Pseudomonadota bacterium
AACCCACATGCCTGTGCATGCCCGCCTCCGCCCATGCTTGCCGCCAGCGGGATGCAATCGAATCCGCGCTGTGAGCGCAAGCCGACTTTCACCACGCCACCTTTGCCCACCGTCCACATCAATGCAAATGTGCCGCTTTTTTTCGACAGCAGTTCGCCCACCAGACTGTGGAATACACCGGGTGCATTGACCATGAGTCCCTGTTGTCCATTGAAGACCATCGGTTCGGCCGCCTCAGCCATATCCGTGGCAAGTTTGGCAAACTTTTCGTCCATTGCTTGGCCACGGGCCATGAAGGACTGCAGTTCGGCAGGGGTGAATGCAGCAATCTGCGCCCAACGCGCAAAGTCAAAGGACTCCATGTCCAGTGCCGCCAAAAAACCGGCGCTTTCCGGGTACTGCCAGGTCCAGATGTCACGGTCTTCTACAAAGCGGACCAAATCTGGCACGGGTGTCTCTGGGTGAAAAAATTCCCAAGCCAAGCGGGCACCGGACTTGGTCATATCAAAGTGCACCACACCACAGCGGCAACTAAAACCGGTGAGTTTTTCTGCCGCACTCTTGTGGTGGTCCAGCAGCACCAGTTTGGCCGCGCGTTGCTCCATGCCGCGTAGCAGATCTTCACCAAAGGAAAAATCTAGTATGTAGACGGCACGCCCGTCTAGCGAGGGCAGGTCAGCAAGCGTTTTGACGTCGCCATGGTCCAGCCCCACACACTGCACGGCATCACCGTAGTAAAGGCGCGCTGCCAGCGCTGCGGCAAAGCCATCGGGACAACTGCGCCCGTGGTACAGCACCAGCGGCTGTGGGTCGTTTTTATCGGGTGCTACAAGCAGTTGCAAAGGAAGAATGGATTTCATGGGTGTACTGTAGCGTCACAATAGCAACCTCGACTCACGCGAACCACCATGAAACTTATTCAATTCGCCATTCCCCTGGTCACCGCACTGGTGCTCACACTGACGGCCTGCTCCAAGCAGGATGCCGCAACGCCCGCCACTGCGACTTCCGCTGCGACCAATCCCGCGCAATCGTATGCCGATGTCAGCACCAAAACCAAAGGCTTTACGGTCGGTGCCATGATGAGCAGCAACACGGTCTACGTGCTGTTTGACCCCCAGTGCCCCCACTGCGGGCACCTGTGGCAGCAGTCTCAGCCCTTGCTTAAAAAGGTTAAATTTGTGTGGGTGCCGGTGGCGTTCATCAACGCCAAAAGTGCACCCCAGGGCGCTGCCCTGATGACTGCCGCCAACCCGGCGGAGCTGATGGCGACCCACGAAGCGTCCATCCTGGCGGGCACCGGCGGTATCTCCGCATCATCCAGCGTACCCGCCGAAATAGAAGCCGCCATTAAAGCCAACACCCAGTTGCTCAACAGCATGGGCGTGGAGTCGGTGCCTTTCATCATGGCCAAGAACGCACAAACCGGCCAGGTGGTGACCAACACCGGTGCCCTGGAGACTGCGGCCTTGGCAACCTGGTTAGGAGTCGAAGCACCATGAACACCCCCCAAATTCGTCGCCGCGCAGTCATCGCCAGTGCGCTAACACTGCTTGCAATAGCCGATACAGGTGCGTGGGCGCAGTCTGCCTGGCCATCCAAACCGGTCAAGATTGTGGTGCCGTTTGCACCAGGTGGCACCACCGATATTCTGGCCCGCGTATTGGCTCCCGAGCTGTCCAAGGCGCTGGGTCAACCGTTTTTGGTAGAAAACCGCGCCGGTGCCGGAGGCAACCTGGGTGCCGACGCGGTAGCCAAATCGGCCGCTGACGGCTACACCCTGCTCATGGGTACCGTCGGCACCCACGGTATCAACCGGGCGCTGTACCCCAAGCTGCCCTACGATCCATTCAAAGATTTTGCCCCGATCACCTTAGTCGCTGCGGTTCCCAACGTGATGGTGGTCAATGCCGAGGTGGCCCGCACCAACAACATGCAAACGGTCAAAGATTTCATCAAGCTCGCCAAAGCGCGACCCGGCCAACTCAATATGGCTTCCAGTGGCAACGGCACGTCCATTCATCTGGCAGGTGAGTTGTTCAAAAGCCAGACTGGCGTCTTCATGACGCACATTCCCTACCGGGGTTCTGGGCCTGCGCTGATGGATCTTGCGGGTGGCCAAATGGACGTGATGTTTGACAACCTGCCTTCGGCCATGCAACTGATCAAAAGCGGCAAGCTCAAGGCCTTGGCCGTAACCAGCGCACAGCGCTCGGCCGCGCTGCCCGACGTACCCACCATCGAAGAGGCAGCCGGACTCAAAGGGTTTGAAGCCACCAGCTGGTTTGGATTATTGGCGCCTGCGGGCACCCCGGCAGATATCGTGAACCGGGTACAGCAAGAGGTGGCGCGTGCGCTCAATACCCCAGCCATCAAAGAAAAAATGCTGGCCCAGGGAGCGATTCCCAGCGGTAACACCCCGGCAGAATTTGCCCGACTCATTGAGAGCGAGCACACCAAATGGGCGCAAGTGGTCAAGACCTCTGGCGCGCGCGTGGACTAACCTTTTCCCTCAACAAGAGACCCCAGACCATGATTACTTTGTGCGGCTTCGCCATATCGAACTACTACAACGTCGTCAAGATGGCGCTACTCGAAAAAGGTGCACCTTTTCAAGAAGAAATGGTGATGACGGGCAGCAAGGACGAAGCGGTGCTGGCCTGCTCGCCATTGGCCAAGGTGCCCTTCATCCGCACGGCGCAGGGTGGCATGTGCGAAAGCCACGCCATCCTGGAATACATTGAGGCAATGCACCCCAGCCCGGCGCTGCTGCCCGCCGACCCGTTTGCGGCGGCCAAAGTGCGCGAGATGGTGACTTACCTCAACCTGCACCTGGAGCTGGTTGCGCGGGAGTTGTACCCACAGGCTTTCTTTGGTGGAACGATCAGCGATGCCACCAAAGAACGGGTGCGCAAGCAACTGGACAAAAATATTGTCGGATTCAAACGGCTGATGAAATTTGCGCCCTATGTGGCAGGCGACACATTTACGCTGGCCGATTGCGTGGCCTTCTGCCACCTGCCTCTGGTCGGCATGTCCACCAAAATTGTTTACGGCGAAGACCTGCTCGCCACGGCCGGTATCGACTACAAGCCCTACATCAAGTTGGTGGGTGAACGCGCCAGTGCACAGAAAGTAGTGGCTGACCGCAAAGCCACCACCGTCAAACTATAAAAATACGGCGCTTAACGCGTTACCAATACCGGCACGGGCGACTCGGCCACCACCTTAGTGGCCACGCTACCCAGCATGAGGCGGGCAATACCGGAGCGCCCGTGAGAACCCATCACGATCAGGTCAGCACCTTCGTCTTGCGCCGTTTTAACAATGCCGCTGGCGGCAGCAACGTCTTCCACCAGACGTGCCTGCAAGAGCACCTCAGCGCCACCTTGCTTGCACAAGGCGTCTACCGTTGCATGGGCTTGGGCAGCAAGCTGCTGTGCCGCAGCAGAGTATGCCTGGTAGCCCATGGGGTTGATTTCACCCACACCAATATAAGGATACGGGTCCGCCACATACAAGGCCGTGAGCTTGGCACCATGGGTGCGAGCCAAGCCTACAGCCAGCGTGGCGGCGTGGGCCGACGCGGTAGATCCATCAGTGGCCAACAAAATGTGTTTGAACATGGGGTGCCTCGCTTAAGAGTGATATCGAAGCTTCACTGTAGCAACCCCCACCCACTTGCGTCCTTGATGCAGGTCAAGGACTAGTCTGAAGGCTCTTCGCGTGGTTCCTGAACACGCGGTGGACGCGGTATCTTCTTGAAGCGAATGAGTCGGTCGTGCTCAATGGCGTCTTTCTTGATTTGCCGTTCCGCGTCAATCTTGAGACCAACCTCCATCCACTGCATAAACTCTGCAGGGGTTTCGAGCGTGATGCGCCCCGTGGTGGCGGCCCGAAATTCATGGATGACGATCTCAGCGGCTTTCTGCATATTCACTTTGGCACCGCCTTGCAGCGCGCCACGCTTGCGTCCGATAGCATCCAGCAAATCTTCATCCGTTCGTTCAGCCACTGCGTCAATTTTGTACCGCGCTTCCACGGCACCGGCGTAGTGTTGGCGCAGGTAGTCCAGCAGTTCCAGCGCGACCTCTTCTTCGTTAAACGCATTGCGCCCGATGGCACCACTGGCCGCCAGGTTGTAGCCACTCTTGGCCACGATGATGCGTGGCCACAGAAGTCCTGGCGTGTCATACAGGTAGAAATCATCGGCAATGGTGATGCGCTGCTCTAGTTTGGTAACGCCCGCCTCGTCGCCTGTTTTGGCTGCCCGCTTGCCCTTGAGGGTGTTGATCAGGGTCGATTTACCCACATTGGGAATACCGCAGATGAGCACCCGCATGGGTTTGACCATGCCACCCCGGTTGGGTGCCAAAGTGTGGCATGCAGTGACCAACGCCCGGGCGGGTGTGGTCATACTGGCATCCAGTGCAATGGCCTGCACGCCCGGCATCGCGTTGTAGTACGCCAGCCACAGGGCCGTGCGCTCGGCATCGGCCAGGTCTTGCTTGTTCAATATCTTGAGTGTGGGCTTGCCCGCGGTAATTTCCGCCAACATCGGATTGGCGCTGGAACCCGGCAAACGCGCATCCAGCATTTCGATGACAACGTCAATGTCTTTGATGCGATCGGCAATTGCTTTGCGCGTCAGGTGCATGTGACCAGGGAACCATTGAATAGCCATACCGTTGCAATCGCCTTGTTTTCTTCGTAGTCTGGATTGTCGGGCACTTTGCAAAAGCCCTTGAGCTAGGCTGCGCACCCTAGGAAAAATCCATGTTTTAAGGTGTTGGCACTAGGGTTTTTACTGAGAATTCATTGATGCGGTTTTTAGCCGTTTCCTTTTTAACTTACTGGAGAACTCCATGGCTTCCAAATCCCTGTCCACCGTGACCACTGAACTGATTGAGTCCTACGGCAACACCGCCAAAAACGTGATCAGCGCCTACCGCGTTGGTAACGAACGCGCTGTGAGTTATATGGACCAAAGCTGGGCCAGCGCCGTGCAAAAAGCGGGCACCCGCTTGAGCGCCGAAGCGCGTGGCAACGCTGTCGCCGCACAGAAAAAGGTTTCTGGCCTGTACGCCAACGCCGTGACATTGACATCCGACAGCGCCGACACAGCCGTCAACAAGGCTGTAGAGTTTGCTGGCAAAGGCGTTCTGCAAGTGGCCGCCAACGCCAGCCGCTTTGAGAAAGCCACCGGCATGACCGCCTTGAACACGCTGGCGGTTGCTGCCGTTCCCGCAGCGCAGGTGGTGGTCGTTGTCGTGTCCAAGATTGAAGCCCAGTCCAGCGTTTTGGTCAGCAAGGTTGCCGGTTCCAAGACCAAAGCCAAGGTTTCGCCCGCCGAGCGCGCTGTTGCCAAGAAGGTCGTGCGCGTTCGCAAAGCGGTTTAAGTCTCCGTTGTGCCCATAATGGGCACAACCTGTAACCCACACCGCGTATGAACTCCTTCAGCTACCGCCATTTGTATTACTTTTGGGTGGTTGCGAAGGAAGGCGGCATTGCACGTGCCGCAGACCGGCTCGGTATGGCCGTGCAAACGGTGGGAACCCAGGTGCGCGAACTGGAAAAATCTCTGGGCTACGCCCTGCTCAAACCTGCAGGTCGCGGTGTGGCCCTGACCGACGCGGGGTTTGCAGCCATGCGCCAGGCAGATCTTATTTTTGAGCTTGGTGAAAAGCTGCCCGCCTTGGTGCGCGATGCTGCCAGTGCGCCCGCGGTGCGGTTGGCGGTAGGCATCTCCGATGGCCTACCCAAGCTAGTTGTGCAAAAACTGTTGCGCACGGTCACCCATACACCGCATTTGCACCTGCTGTGCCACGAAGACGAGTTTGATCGCCTGTTGGGCGACCTGGCCTTGCACAAACTCGATGTCGTTCTATCGGACCGACCTGCACCACCCAACCCCAACATCAAAATCTACAGCCACCCGGTGGGAACTTCTGCCGTCAATTGGTATGCACCACTGGCTTTGTGCCCACAGTCCACCTGGTCGTTCCCCGAGATACTGGCCACGTTGCCCGTGCTGCTGCCTACCCACCACACCGCCATACGGATGCGACTAGACCAATGGTTGGAAAGCCATAACATCGCGCCACGCGTCGTCGGTGAATTTGAAGACAGTGCCCTGCTGGCTACGTTTGGAATGGAGGGACTGGGCGTATTCCCTGCAGCAGAGATGGTCCATGACGACCTGGTTGCCAATGGTCGCGTCAAAAAAATCGGCACTTGTGATGGCGTGCACGAGCACTTTTTCGCCATAGGAACCGAGAAAAAAGTACAACACCCGCTGGTCCAGCAGGTGTTGCAAGCACACAGCCACACAGCACCGACCTAAGTTTGCGGGTCAGACTCGCAAGCGCCGTGGCGAGAGGTACTCTGCCAGGTAAATATCAAACGGCATGGTGTCGGCCGCTTCAATGTCTTGCTGCGCCTGCAACGATTCTCGTGATTGCACTTCAAGCTTTTCACGCGCCACAGGTGCCAACGGAGTTTGCAGCATGGCCGCTTTGGTACGCACCGATTGCGCTTGAATAAAGCCCACAAATGAGCCCGCGTAACTCTGCTGCACCACTTGCAACACCCGTGCCGAAGGCAGCGTTTCGGGTTGCTGCAAGCCCTGAATGGCGACCTGCACGGCAGCGGTGTAGTCCTGTGTGTTGTGGGCGGCATCAAATTGCCGTGCTATGGGCTCAAGCGCTTGCACCAGCTCCAAGCCCCAATCCGTCAGAGAAACACGGGCGCTTCCGCGTTGCAGCTGCAAGCCTGGCTCACGCCCACGCTCGGCCACACGTTGCTGGTTTTGCGCGATGGCGATGATCTCTTCTGGTGTATCCAGCGGGCTGTCCGTGCCCAGGCAATACGCCAGGAACATATCCAAGAAACGGATCGTCTGGCTGTTGATGCCAACAGGCTCAAATGGGTCCAAGTCCATCAAACGCACTTCGACATACTCCACGCCTCGCTCACGCAGAGCATGCAGGGGGCGTTCGCCCTGAAAGATCACGCGTTTGGGGCGAATGGTGCCGTAGAACTCGTTCTCTATCTGCAACAGCGTGGTGGCAAGTTGCTGGTAGTGGCCTTGCGCATCGCGCACACCCAGGGTTGCATACGTGGGGTAAGACCGCGTCAGGGCATCTTGCAAGGAATTTCCATAGCCCTCCAGGCTGTTGTAACTCACCGCCAGCGAAGCCTGCGCATCACTCTGGTAGCCCAGGCGGCCCATGCGCAACGAGGTCGCGTAGGGCAGATACAAGGTGTCCGCACTGAGGCTTTGCAGTTGGTGCGACCGCCCGGCCACGAAGCTAGAGTTCACTGCGGGCGATGCGCCAAAAAGATACAGCAGCAAAAACGCATGGCGACGGAAGTTGCGAATCAACCCGAAATACGCCTCGCTCGACACACCAGGCATAGACCAGTTGTAGTGAATGCCCGAGATCGCCTGCATACGCCGCCCATAGCGGTGACTCAATCCGGTGCGGTACACGGTTTTGGTCCGCCCCACATTCGAGCTGCCGTACTGGCCAATGGGAATATCGTCATCGCTGGGCAGACTACAGGGCATGCTTGAGACCCACAGCATTTCGTCGCCCAAGGCCTGTTCGGTGAACTGATGGACCTCACGAAGCTCTCTCAGGCAGGCATCAACATCCGCATGCACACCGGTGATCAACTCCACCTGAGACTCACTGAAATCGGTCGTGATATGTGGGTGGGTCAGCGCCGATCCCAGCGCGACAGGATGCGAGGTGCGTGCCAGCGTGGCATCTGCCAGCACCCGCAAACTTTCTTTTTCAATGCCCCGCTGAATGCCCAATATCTGCGTGGGAGACAGCGCGCTCGGGGCCTGTGTACTCGTGTTCATGCCCGTGACCCTTCAACGTTTTTACTGGGGCGTGAAGGTACCACAAGATACCCACGGTCGCAGGCCACCGGACCAATCACCTTAAGCGTTGGCAAGGTGCTGCATGGCGCGCCCGACCTCGTGCGCGCCTTGTGCTGAGCCACTTTGCGGAACCATATCGCCCTCGCGGTTAAGCACCTGCGCCATCTGTTCGGCCAACCGCTCTGGCGACTGGGCATCCAAGCCCACCCAGGCACCTTGCGTCAAGGAAATATGCGCGGACTCTACGCTGCCCGCACCAGCACACAAAATAGTGCGGCTGGGTGCCTGTTCACTCACCAGCACCAGCATGGCTGGCACCACGGCTTCGGGCCTGAGCGCGTCCAGAACCGCCTGGGGCATCAGGTCTTCGGTCATGCGCGTAGCGGCGGTAGGTGCCAAAGCATTGACATGAATACCGTGCTTGGCACCTTCAATGGACAGCGTTTGCATCAATCCCACCAGGGCTAACTTGGCGGCCCCGTAGTTGGACTGGCCAAAGTTGCCATAGAGGCCTGAAGACGATGTTGTCATCAAGATACGGCCGTATTTTTGCTCTGTCATGATGGGCCACACCGCTTTGCAGCAATGCACCGCACCCATCAGATGCACATCCATCACCAAACGAAAGTCTGCCAGCTCCATCTTGGCAAAACTTTTGTCGCGCAAAATGCCGGCGTTGTTGACCAAAATATCGATGCGGCCCCAGGTGTCCACCGCCTGTTTCACCATGGCCTGCACTGCATCCCAATCGGTCACCGAGGCTCCGTTGGCAATCGCCTCACCGCCTGCGGCGCGAATTTCGGCCACCACCGCTTCAGCGGCAGACACCGATCCGCCCGAGCCATCACGGGCACCGCCCAGATCGTTGACGACTACTTTGGCACCGCGTGCGGCCAAAGCCAAAGCATGCTGGCGGCCCAAACCACCTCCGGCACCCGTCACAATGGCTACGCGGCCTTTGAAATCAATCTGCATGAGAAGTCCTGAAATATGTGAGACAAACGGTACTGTAATTCAAGCACATCCCATCAACCCAACCCCACTGTCCCCCATGGAACTCCGATCCGACCTCATATTGACCCCACCCCGGGATGCTGCCACCGTGGTCCTGCTACGGGACGCGCCCCAGGGGCTGGAAGTATTTTTGGTCAAGCGCCATGGTCTGTCGGACGTGCTGGGCGGGGCCTATGTATTTCCCGGCGGAAAACTCGACGACAGCGATGCACAACTTGCCGAGCGCGCCCACCTGGATCAAAGCAGCGATGCCATGCACGCAGCGCTGGGCGAGCCGGAGGCAACGCCAGCACAGGCCAAGGGGCTGTATGTGGCGGCCTTGCGCGAGGCTTTTGAAGAGTCAGGTGTGCTATTTGCCGACCACGCAGATGCGGTAAAAACACAGGAAGCCATGCGATTGATGCGCGAAGGAATGCCCTTCAACCAGATTCTGGCCGCGTTATCGCTGCGCCTGAGCACACGCGTGCTGGCACCCTGGTCCCGCTGGATTACACCCAAAATGGCGTCGGTGTCGACCAAACGGTTTGACACCCGATTCTTTGTTGCCGCCATTCCCCACGCGCAGGTGGCGCGTCACGATGATTTTGAAACAACCGAGAGCGTGTGGCTGTCGCCGCGTGCAGCGCTGAAACAATATTGGGCTCGAGATATCGAATTGGCACCACCGCAGATCATGAGTCTGGCGCATCTGGCTCGGCATCACACCATTGAAACGGTGATGGCGCAAGCGCGTACGCAGACGCCACCACTCGTTTGTCCTGAGCCCCATGACGCCAACGGCGAACGGGTGCTGTGCTATCCCGGAGACGCACGCCACTCCGTCGTGCAGCGCGCCCTGCCCGGCCCAACCCGCCTGATTTACCGGAATCGCAGATTCGAACCCACAGACGGTTTTGAAGCACTTTTTTCGTAATCAGTCCTCAACAAACGCCTCTTCGCGTTTGGCCTTGACCGAGGGCATCAGCACAATCACCAGCAACAGCACCGCACCCGCCAGCAAACCGGCCGACAAGGGGCGCGTCAGGAACACGCTCCAGTCCCCCCGGGACAGCAACAGCGCACGGCGCAGATACTCCTCCATCATCGGCCCCAAGATAAATCCCAGCAGCA
>JBEEJM010000379.1:0-10211 GCA_041169205.1 Pseudomonadota bacterium
AACAGCGTCATGGACTTGATGTTCTGGTCCAGCACGATGAGCTTGCAGGTTTGCGCGTCCACGCCGGTGCTCATGAGCTTGGAGGTGGTGGCGATCACCGGATACGTTTTCTCGGGGTCGATGAAGTTGTCCAGCTCACGCTTACCTTCTGGGTTGTCGCCGGTGATTTGCACCACGTACTTGGGATGGGTGGCGCAGATGTCGGCATTGGCATTGCTCAGCGCTTGGCGCATGCGGGCGGCGTGGTCTATGTCTTCACAAAACACGATGGTCTTGGCGTAGCGGTCGGTGGCTTTCAGGTACTCGGTGATCCGGGCGGCCACGGCTTCGTCGCGCTTTTCCAGCACCAGCTTGCGGTTCATGTCGGTGCCGGTGTAGATGCGGTCTTCAATGACGTTGCCATGCTTGTCCGTCATGCCCGCCGTGGGCCGCCAGCCGAAGGCATCTTTGTCCAGGTCCACACGAATGACTTTGTAGGGCGCAAGGTAACCGTCTTCAATGCCTTGCTTGAGGCTGTAGGTGTAAAGCGGCTCGCCAAAATAATCGCTGTTCGATATCTCTTTGGTTTCTTTGGGCGTGGCGGTCAGGCCGACCTGGGTGGCGCTGGCAAAGTAGGTCAAGATTTCGCGCCAGGCGGAGTCTTCATCGGCGCTGCCCCGGTGGCATTCGTCCACGACGATGAGGTCAAAGAAGTCGGGGCTGAACTGTTTGTAAATGTTCTGCGCTTCTTCAGTGCCGCTGACAGCCTGGTAGAGCGAGAGGTAAATCTCGTAGCTCTTGTCCACCAGCTTGGTGGTTTTGTTGATGGCGAGATCGACTTCTTCCACTTCGACTTTGCCTTGCTCGTTGATGCGCTCAATGCCTTTGGCGTTGGGGCTGAGCTTGGCCATCGCGCCCTTGAAGGGGCGGAAGTCGTTGACCATGGTTTGGTCGATCAGAATGTTGCGGTCCGCCAGAAACAGGATGCGTTTTTGCCCCGATGGTTTGTCGGAGCGCCAGGGCGACTTCCACAGGCGGTGGATGATCTGGAAGGCGGTGTAGGTCTTACCGGTGCCAGTGGCCATGACCAGCAGCACGCGGTTTTGTCCGGCGGCAATAGCCTCTACCGTGCGGTTGATGGCATTGAGCTGGTAGTAACGCGGAGTCTTGGCAGTGGTGGCCAGGGCGTAGTCAAACGCGGCCACGCTTTGCGCTTCGGTGCTCCAGCCCCTCCATGCGCAGTAGCGCGCCCACAGCTCTTGCGGTGAGGGAAACTGGTCGAGCGTGAGGGTTTGCTCCAGCACGCCGGTAGCCAGCGTGGCATCGCGGAACACAAAGCCTTCGCCATTACTGGCAAAGCTGAAGGGCACGCCCAGCAACTCTGCGTAGTTGATGGCCTGCTGCATACCTGCCTGCATGGAGAGTTGGGACTTTTTGGCCTCCACCACCGCCAGCGGGATGTTGGGCTTGAGGAACAGCACATAGTCGGCAAACAGCACCGTGGCTTTGTCGCGCTTGGCAGTCTTGCCCCGCACCACCACACGCCCGGCGCGCAAGGGGTATTGGGCGTATATCTGGTCAAGCGTGTGCCACCCGGCCTGCACGATGGCCGGGCGGATGAATTTGTCGCTGATGTCGCTCTCAGATTGCTTGTTTTTATGCATGGCCGTCCCTGAATTGCCTGCTGCAGTTTGCCAGACAAAGGGGCACTGCTGCTAAACGCCCCAGCGCAACCATGCCCACACAACCGCCAGCGTTCCCAGCGTCACGGGGATGCCGATGGTGGCGTGCTGTTTCCAGTCGATGTTGATGCCACTTTTGCGGGCCAGATCGGCCACGATCAGGTTGGCGATGGAGCCGACCAGCAGCAGGTTACCTGCCAGCGTGGTGACCAAGGCCAGCGTCAACCCGACGTGGCTACCTTGGCCCAACTGCGGCAACAGCAGCATGACGGCAGGCACGTTGGACACCAGGTTGGACAGCACCACGCTGACCACCAGTAGCGGCGTGGGGTCGGCAATGTGCACGCCCTGCGCCGCCAGCCACAGCACCGCTTGCGCTGCCAGGCCGGTGGCTTGAAATGCGTGGTTGACGACAAACAGCCCCATGAACAGCAGCAACAGCGGCCAGTCCACAAACCCCATGACATGCGCCGAGTGCAGGCGGCGGCTGAGCAGCAGCACGCCCGCACCGACCAACGCCGCCACATCGCGCGGCCAGTCGGTGAACAGAAAAATCAGCAGCAGCGCCGTGGCCACCAGCAGGCCCTTGGCGGTTTGAAAAGCGTCGAACTCCGGTTCGTCCTCTGGGGAGTGGTGCGGCAAATACACGCCTGCCAGCGGCGAACTGCTCGCATCGGGCACCGCATCCGCGTGCGCACTCGGCCCGTAGGCCAGCCAGAGCCACAACAGCAACAGACTCACCGCCACCGGCGGCAGCGCCTGCAAAAAGTACGCAGCAAAGTGCAGGTGCAACACCGACCCAATCAGCATGTTCTGCGGATTGCCGATCAAGGTGGCGGCCGATCCGATGTTGGCCGCGCAGGCCAGCCCCACCAAAAACGGCACCGGGTGCAGCTTGCGCTGCAAACACAGGCGCGCCACCACAGGCGTCATGGCCAGGCAAATGATGTCGTTGGAAAACACGGCGGACAGCGCCCCTGCCACCACAATCAGCGCGGCCAGTAGCCCGTTGCGCGACAGCGGCATGGCGGTCACCCGCAGCGTCACTTCGGCGTAGAAACCACCCAGGCGCATCTGCGCCGATACCACCATAAAAGCAAACAGCAGCACGATCGTGGGCAGGTCCACCGTGCGGGCGGCGTCTTCGACCGACAGACCGGTGATGGCAATGACCGCAATCGCCCCCAGCAGCGCCACGCCAGAGCGGTCCAACTTCAGGCGTGGCAAACCACCCAGAAACATGCCTAGGTACACCACGGAAAAAACCACCACGACCAGCCAGTCCGCAGCATTCATTGCCACAGCAAAGGGAGGGGACAAGTGCCAAAAGACCGGCATAAACAATCCTAAGATGTGTACCATCGCGATACATTGAAACGCTACACCCTGGCGATAATGCAAGATGACGGTTGCATGAATTATCTTTTTTCTCGCTGTCGACTCTGGATTCTCGCGGTCTGTCTCTTGGGGGCGGGCGGTGCCCACGCGCTAGAGGCGGTTCGCATAGGCGTGCTGGCATTCCAGAGCAAACCAGACACATTGCTCCAGTGGACACGCACCGCGCAATCACTCAGCCAGAGCCTTCCAGACTTCCGCTTTGAATTCGTCCCCCTGAATTATGAAGAGCTCAACCTTGCTGCCAAGGAAAAGCGGGTTGACTTTGTACTGACCAACCCTGAGCACTATGTCGTCATGCGCAATGTGTTCTTTTTGCGCCCGATGGTGACCCTCAATACCTTGGTCGAAGGACAGGTTTTCAATCAATTTGGCAGCGTCATCTTCACCCGTCGCGACCTACCTGAAATTCAGACCCTGTCGGATGTGCGCGGCAAGAAAGTGGCCGCTGTGGGGCTGTATTCACTGGGCGGTTTCCTGATAGCAGCGGACGCATTCCGACTCCAACACGTCGACTTGCGTTCCAACGATGTCAGCGCCCTGAAGTTTGTCGGTTTGCCGCACACCGGGGTGGTTGAGGATGTCATCCATGGCCATTCAGACGTCGGCATTGTGCGCACCGGTGTGCTCGAGCAAATGGTGCGTCAAGGCAAGCTCCAACTGGCGCAGGTCCGCGTTCTCAATGCAAAGTCTGACGGCGCATTCCCACTGGCCCTGTCAACCGACACCTACCCCGAATGGCCGTGGGCCGCCCTTCCTCACACCCGCGACACCCTGGTCAAAGCAGTCACACTAGCCTAGCTGAACATCCGGCCTGAATCCGAAGAAGCAAGGGCCGGTCGATATCACAGTTTTTCGCCCCCGGCAAACTACGCACCCGTCGAAGCACTCATGCGCAGGCTCAAGGTGTACCCCGGCGTGGAAGTCACCCCCTTGTGGGAAGAGCTGTGGGAAGAGTACCAGTCTGGCATCCGTGCATTTGCCATCGGTATGGCGCTACTGGTGTTAGCCTTCGCCGTCTACCTGTGGCGCAAAAACCGCCGTCTCAAACGGCTGACCGAGCTGTACCGCGATGCCCAAACCGGGCTACAGATTACCTCAGCGGCTTTTGCCAGCCAGGTGGCGCTCATCGTGACCGACGCACAAACCCGCATCGTGCGCGCCAACGATGCCTTTTGCAGCACCATGGGTTACGCAGAAGCGGACCTGACTGGGCGGACCACCTCGGATCTGCGTGGCGACAGTGTTGCGCCCGGAACGGGGCGCAGCGTCTGGTCGCAGTTGCTTGCCAAGGGGCAGTGGCAGGGTGACCTGGCCATCCGGCGCAAGGATGGCCATGAGTTGCCATGCCGGGTCACCATCACGAGCGTGCAAAACGACCTGTCGCAACGCACCGGTTTTGTCGGCACCTTTGTCGACATGAGCGAGCAAATCAAAACCGAATCAGAAATTCGCGCCCTCGCCTACTACGACACCCTCACCGGGCTCCCCAACCGGCGCCTGTTCCTGGAAAAGCTGCAGACCGCCATGGCGAGCAGTTTGCAGAGCGGGCAACTCGGCGCAGTACTGTTCATTGACCTGGACCACTTCAAACTTCTCAACGATTCCCACGGGCACACCATAGGCGATGAGTTGTTGCAGGCGATTGCGCGGCGATTGGAGCATGTGGGCTCTGAGCGTGCGATGGCTGCCCGCTTGGGGGGTGATGAATTTGTCGTCATGCTCCATGCGCTGAGTACCGACCCGGTCGCGGCAATGCAATCCGCCATGGCCACCGCACGGACCCTGCGCGAAGCCATACTGGCCCCCTATCAACTCAACGCCAACCCAGGTATCAGCAACGACTCGGGAATACTGCGCTACTCATGCAGCGGGAGCATTGGCGTAGCGTTGTTCGGGTTGCAAGAGGAGCCGCTGGTTGAAGTGCTCAAACGCGCAGATGTGGCCATGTACCAAGCCAAGCAATCTGGGCGCAATACCATTCGCTCGTTTGACCCGGCAGGCCAGGAGTGGCTCAAAGCCAACTTGGCCCTGTCGAATGACCTGCGCAGCGCACTGTCTGATGGGCAACTGGTACTGCATTACCAACTTCAAATTTTTGCGGATGGACGCGTCGCAGGCGCCGAGTGCCTGCTGCGCTGGCAGCATCCCCAGCGCGGCATGGTGTCGCCGGCCGAATTCATCGGGCTGGCGGAAGAGTCCGGGGCGATTGTTCCCATCGGCGAATGGGTGCTGCAGACAGCCTGCGACACCTTGGCACGCTGGGAGCGCGATGAGGCCACGCAGGCGTTGACCCTCAGCGTCAACGTCAGCCCCCGCCAGTTCATCGAAGCCGACTTTGCGCCCCGGCTCGAAACCCTGCTACTGCAGAGCGGGGCGCGTGCCGAGCGGTTGGTGCTGGAAATCACCGAAGGCATTGCACTGGAAAATACCGATCAGGTGATTAAAAAGATGCTGGGTTTGCGGCGCCTGGGCATTCAGTTCTCGATTGATGACTTTGGCACCGGTTACTCATCACTGTCGTATCTGCACGCCTTGCCCCTGCATGAAGTCAAGATTGACCGCGCATTTGTCAACGATCTCACCGAAAACGCTGGCTCCGAGGCCATCGTGCGCGCCATCATTGCGCTGGGAAGCAGTCTGCAACTGCAGGTGGTTTCCGAAGGGGTGGAAACCCAGGCCCAGAAAGACAAACTGGTTGCCATGGGTTGCACGCTACTGCAGGGCTACTGGGTGGCACGGCCCATGGAGCTCGCAGCATTCGAGCACCTGCTGGAGGAGCGCCGAAGCCGCTGAACCGCCACAAGGGATAATCCACACCCACATGGCACTTATCACCTTACTTGACGCCCAGCTGGCATTTGGGCACGTCCCGCTTCTCGACCACGCTGATTTTTCTTTAGAGACGCAAGAGCGCGTCGGCCTGATTGGCCGCAATGGCGCAGGCAAATCGTCGATGCTCAAAATCCTGGGCGGCATGGACCGGCCCGACGACGGCACCGTGCAGGTGCAGGGCGGTACCCGCATTGCCTACGTGGCGCAGGAGCCGCAGCTCGACGCAGATGCTACTGTTTTTATAGCTGTTCGCGCAGGTCTGGAGCGGGTTATCGGCCTGATTGAAGAGTATTGCCTGGGCCATGGCGACCTGGACGCGATGCAAAGCGAGATCGAAACCCTGGACGGCTGGAACTGGGAACAACGCGTGGGCGAGACCCTGCAGCGCCTGCACCTGAACCCCGACGCCATCGTCAGCACCCTGTCCGGCGGCACCAAAAAGCGTGTGGCGTTGGCGCAGGCGCTGGTGGCCCAGCCCGATGTGCTGCTGCTCGACGAGCCGACCAACCACCTGGACCTGGACAGCATTGAGTGGCTCGAAGGCCTGCTGGTGGACTTCAAAGGCTCCATCATCACCATCACCCACGACCGCTCGTTTCTGGACAACGTGGCCACCCGCATCGTCGAGCTGGACCGCGGCAAGCTGATGAGCTACCCCGGCAACTTTGCCGCCTACCTGCTGCAAAAAGAAGAGCAGCTGGCGCAAGAGGCCGTTATTAACGCCAAGGCCGACAAGCTGCTGGCACAAGAAGAAGTGTGGATTCGCAAAGGCGTGGAAGCCCGCCGCACCCGCGCCACCGCGCGCATCGTGCGCCTGGACGAGCTGCGCGGCAAACGCGAAGCCCGTCGCGACGTGGTCGGCAGCGTCAACATGGACGTGAGCACGGGCGACAAGAGCGGCAAGCTGGTGGCTGAGCTGACGCATGTGAACAAGACCTTTGACCTGGGTTCCGAGCAAGCCCGCAAGATCGTGCACGACTTTAGCGCCACCATTTTGCGTGGCGACAAAATTGGCCTGCTAGGCCCCAACGGCGCGGGCAAGACCACGCTGCTCAAGCTCATTTTGGGCGAGCACCAACCCGATCCGGCCCCCGCCAACGCCCCCAAGCCCGAACCCGGCCACAGCCCTTGGGGCACGGTGCGCCAGGGCGCCAACATCAGCGTGGCCTACTTTGACCAAATGCGCAATGCGCTGGACCTGGACTCCACGCTGGAAGACTTCATCAGCCCGGGCTCCGAATGGATCGAAATTGGCAACCAGAAGAAGCACCGCAAGAGCTATCTGGGTGACTTTTTGTTCTCGCCCGCCCGTGCCACCTCGCCCGTGCGTTCGCTCTCCGGTGGCGAGCGCAACCGCCTGCTGCTGGCGCGCCTGTTTGCCCGCCCCGCCAACGTGCTGGTGCTGGACGAGCCGACCAACGACCTGGACATCGACACGCTCGAACTGCTGGAAGACCTGCTGCAAAACTACGACGGCACGGTGTTCCTGGTCAGCCACGACCGGACCTTCCTGGACAACGTAGTCACCAGCACCATTGCGTTTGAGGGCGATGCCAAATGGCGCGAATACGAAGGTGGCGTGAGCGACTGGCTGATTCAGACCAAACGGGCCAACGAAATCAACGCCGCGCTTGGCAAAACCACGGCCAAGCCCTTTAACTACGAGCGTGAGCAGCTACAAAAACAGGAGCAAGCCAGTGCGCAAGTGTCAGCTTCTGCATCGACTGCCACTACGGCCACCGCGCCCGCCAAGGCCAAAAAGCTGAGCTTCAAAGAGCAGCGCGAGTTGGATGGCCTGCCTGCAACCATCGCCACGCTGGAAGCCGAGCAAAAGGAAATTACCGAGGCGCTCGCCGACGGCAGCCTGTACGCCATCGACAACACGCGTGCCATGCGCATAGCCCAGCGCAATGCGCAGATTGACGACGAACTCATGGTTGCGCTGGAGCGCTGGGACGTGCTGGGCAAACCCGCCTGAACCGTCGCTGCGTAACGCTACGCGGCGGCACCAAACTCTTGGGTCAGTGCTGCGCAGACCCCCTGCGCAGCTGCAAAGTCCAGCGTAGCCATGGCGTCTTCCAGCGGTCGCAGGGGCTGCGCCAGAGGGGCACCATAGGTTTTTTTGATCAGCGCAAAGGCGTCGAGCGCCAGCATGTCAAAGTTGCCCAGCCTGTTGCTCAGCGATGCCAGGTCACGGGTAAAGGCCACACGGTCCAGCGGTGCCGCCTCATCGCCTCCGTCCTCCGCCGCAGCCTCTGACTCGGCGGCGTCCTGGTACTGCTGCAACACCGGAACCAGGGAATCGGCCAGTGCATCAATCGCTTTTTGCAGGGTGTCACGCATCGCGATTTCTTCATAAGGCTGGGTGCCGTTGCGCACCTTGTGCTCCAGCCGCGCCGCCACGCCCGCCAGATGGCGCGCGCCCACCGTGGCGGCCAAGCCCTTGAGCGTGTGCAACACCCGTACGGCGTGGGCTTGCTCCTGGGCTTGCAAGTGGGTATGCATCTTGTCGGGCACCTGCACCATCTCACGGGCAAAAGCGCCGAGCACGGTGGAATACATGGTGGCATCGCCGCCCACGCGCGCCAGGGCACCCGCCACATCCAGATCGCCAGGAGGGTAATCGTGTTCCGCCACCGCGGCAGGTGCAGGCACCACCGGTGCCGGTGCCACCGTCTGCAGGTCGACAAACCCAGTGTGCTGTTTCAGGACACTCACCAGATGGTCCAGGTCAAACGGTTTGCCGACGTGGTCGTTCATGCCAACGGCCAGGCAGGCCTCGCGATCCGATGCCATGGCATTGGCGGTCATGGCGATGATGGGCAGCGCGGTGATGTGCAGCTCTTGGCGAATCACACGCGTGGCCTCCATGCCGTCCATCACCGGCATCTGCAGGTCCATCAGCACCGCGTCGTAGGCAGGCTCCATGGTCTGCACGGCATCCACGCCCAGACGGCCGTTGTCGGCCAGCGTGACAATCGCACCCTCTTGGCTGAGCAAGCCCTGCGCAACCGCCTGGTTGATTTTGTTGTCCTCTACCACCAAGAGGCGCATGCCCAACAGGCGTTTCGGTTTGGCGGCCTTGGCGATCGGTACCGGCCTGGCAGACGAGGACAAGGCCTTGCCATTCATCACCACGTCCACCAGCATCGAGGGCGTTACCGGCTTGACCAGGAAGCCGTCGAGCTTGTGGCGGGAGTTGGCTTCTTTTTCGGCCAGCATTTCGCGCCCGTGTGCGGTCATCATTACCATCAGCGGCAGGGGCTGACCGACCACGCCGGCGACCAAATCGCGCACGCCTTGCAGGGTTTGCCAGCCGTCCATCCCGGGCATTTGCCAATCCACAAACATCGCCGCATACGGCGTGCCCGCGCTGAGGTTCTGCTGCACCAGCGCCAGCGCCTGTGCGCCACTGGCGGCCACATCGACCTGCCAACCCAGCGACTGCGCCATGCCCTCTACAAGCCCACGCGCAATGTCGTTGTCGTCCACCATCAGCGTGCGATAGCCCGCTGGAATCGTGATGGGCACAGGCGCTTCCAGCAGGCTGCTGTCCGCAATGCCCAGTCGGATCTGGAACGAGAAGGTGCTGCCGCTGCCCGGCGTGCTGTCCAGGTGCATCGCGCCACCCAGCAGCGTGACCAAGCGGCTGGAGATGGCTAACCCCAAACCGGTGCCGCCAAAGCGGCGGGTGGTAGAGGCCTCGGCCTGCGAGAAGCCACTGAAAATGTGCGACTGGTTTTCGGGTGCAATGCCAATGCCACTGTCTTGCAAGGCAAACTCCAGCAGCACGTCGGTGTCGCTGCGCTCCACCACGCGCAAGCGCATCACCACCTCGCCTTGGCTGGTGAACTTGATGGCGTTGCCGCCCAGGTTGATCAGCACTTGGCGCAGGCGCATGTCGTCGCCCACCAGCGCACGGGGCACTTGCGGGTCGATGTCAAACAGCACTTCAATTTCTTTGTTGCCCACGTTGGACGACAGGATGACCGAGAGGTCGCGCAACAGCGCATCCAACCGGAAGGGCCGCGGGTCCAGCGTCATCTTGCCGGCTTCGACCTTGGAGAAATCCAGAATGTCATTGAGCAAGCCCAACAGCGAGCGGGCCGCACCTTCGGTCTTGCTGGCGTAGTCGTTCTGGACGCCGGTCAGTTCGGTGTTTTGCAGCAACTTGAGCATGCCCAAAATGGCATTCATGGGCGTGCGGATTTCGTGGCTCATATTGGCCAGGAACTGGCTTTTGGAGCGCGACGCCGCCTCGGCCGCCTGCGTGGCGTTGATGAAGTCGGTAATGTCCACCCGGAAACCCACGGTGTGGCC
>JBEEJM010000380.1:0-12761 GCA_041169205.1 Pseudomonadota bacterium
ACATCATCAGGTAACCGGTGCTAAAGACGAATAGGCTTCTGACCAGGAAGAGGGTCACTATACCCGCGGGGATCAGCCAGACCATGTGTGCGTCTTGCGTTTGGAAGCCGTGGTCCAGCAAGTACTTCATGATGGCCGGGAATAGGGGCTCGGTCATGGCAATGGCAACCATGCCGATGACGGCCAGCGTACAAGCCTTCCGGTAGGGGGGCAGGTACGAGAGTAGCCGCACATAGATAGCACGGTTGCTATGTGGATGCTCTTTATTCATGAGGCTTTGGACGGTGACTGCCATTCAGCCCCTTTTTGCATCTCTACTGCCTTGGCATATCGGTAAAAAGTTCCTTCAAAATTCCCAAGCGCAATGACAAACCCTGCCCAACCATCGAGGAAACCAAGCTTGAAGAAATAATGCTTCACAAAAGACCAAATTCCGTGGCCCAGCGCGGACGCCATGGAAATTTTCTTGTGATTGATTTTTTCTGCCCCCAGCGATGAGTAGCGGTTGGCCTTGTGCAAGACTTCCGCCATGTTCTTGAAGGGGAATTGCCAGATGGCGTTGCGCAGGTGTCCGATGGATTTTGTCGAATTCAGAACATAACCCTCATGCACGGGCTTGGTGTCGTAGGCCATGCATCCCTTGCGAAACAGCTGGGGTTGCCGGTAGTTCGGATACCAACCAGAGTGTTTGATCCATTTGCCCATGAAAAAATTTCGCCGAGGCATCCAGTAAGCATCCACAGCGTCCGCGCTCTGCGTAATTGCACGTATCTCCGCCGCCGATTCCGGTGTGCAACGTTCATCTGCATCGAGGCTAAATATCCAGTCATGGCTGCAGGCTTCAATAGCTTGGTTGCGTAGATTCCCAAAGCCACTGAATTTGACTTGTACAACCTTGGCACCCATGGATTGCGCAATCTCTGCCGTGCCATCGGTGCTCCAGGAGTCGACCAAAATAATTTCATCCGCCCACTGCGCACTCGCAATAGTGGCACGCACCTTTTCAGCTTCGTTATAGGCAATGATGTAGACGGAAACCAGAGACATCGATAGTGATACCATCAAAAAACATAGCGCTCGGCACACCACAGCGGTGGGCAGGCGGCCTAGTCTATTCCAAAATGTCCCCCGTTGATCTGATTTCCATTGTCATCACCACCTACAACCGCAGTGAGGCTCTGGCGGTGGTGTTGCGAGCTCTGGAGTTGCAAGATGACCGGCAGTTTGAGATCGTCATCGCCGATGATGGATCCAACGACACGCATCGAGGCGTTATTGACAGGGCAGTTTCAGGTTCCACGTTGAAGGTGAAACATGTCTGGCACCCAGACATAGGGTTTACGGCTTCCTGCATACGCAACAGAGGGGTGTCGGTGGCGCTCGGTAACTACATCGTTCTGTTGGATGGCGACTGCGTGCCGCAAGAAGACTTTGTGCACCAGCACAGGCGTTTGATGGAGGCAGGTTGCTTTGTCAACGGGAGCAGAGTCTTGCTGTCAAATGCTTTAACCACAGCAGCCATTACTGGCTCGGAGTCCCTATGTGGGCGCTCTGCTTGGTACTGGCTTTACAAAAGATTGACCGGGGATGCAAGTAAACTCGCCGGACTTGTAAGGTTGCCGGATTTGGATGCCAGAAAGCACCGTGCTTTTATCTGGAAGGGCATTCGCAGCTGCAATATGGGTGTGTGGCGTTCTGATTACGAGGCCATTAACGGATTTGACGAATCGTTTGTAGGGTGGGGACATGAAGACGCTGATTTCGTCTTACGCCTTCACAACTACGGAGTCATTCGCAAAAATGGATTTTGCGCGACCGAGGTTTATCATTTGTGGCATCCCGAATCGAGCAGAGCGCATGAATCAGTCAACGCTAAAAAAGTCATGGATCGGGTGAAAACAGGTGAGTTTCTGTCAACACTTGGTTACAGGGAAAGCCGTGACGCACACGACGTAGAGATCAAGACACTGGGATAATCCGACGACGATGATTAGATATTTACTACTGGTTTGCTGCCTGTTGGCCAATTCGGGAGCGTATGCGCAATTTCGCGTGGAAGTTTCCGGCGTTGGTATGACGCAGGTTCCGATTGCTGTTGCCACTTTTCGTGGTGACGACAATGCGCCACAGAAAATTGGCGCTATCGTTGCTGCGGATCTGGAGCGCAGCGGACAATTTCGGAACATTGATACGGCTGGTTCGGTGTTGGACGAAATATCGCGTCCTGATACCTCAGTCTGGAAGCAGCGCAACGCAGATGCCTTGGTTACCGGTAGTGTGACCCGGTTGGCGGACGGGCGCTTTGATGTGCGTGTGCGTCTATGGGATGTTGTTAAAGGGCAAGACCTTGGCGGACAAAGCCATGCCGTTGTCGTCGGTGATCTGCGATTGGCCGCACACCGTATTGCGGATTTTGTTTACGAAAAGTTGACGGGGGAGAAGGGCGTTTTTTCCACCAGAATTGCCTATGTCACCAAAGGCCGTACTTACAACCTGTGGGTGGCAGATGCAGATGGCGAAAACGCCATCAGTGCACTGGGGAGTCCTGAGCCCATTATTTCTCCGTCTTGGTCACCCAATGGTGCGCAGTTGGCGTACGTGTCTTTTGAGTCGCGCAAACCGGTTGTGTATGTGCATGACGTTGCGACGGGCAAGCGGCGGTTAGTGGCCAATTTCAAAGGCTCCAACAGCGCACCTGCGTGGGCTCCAGATGGCAAGACCCTGGCAGTTACCTTGAGTCGCGACGGGGGGTCTCAGCTCTACCTGATGGATGCAGCGGGTGGCGAGCCTCGGCGCCTGAGTCAGTCTAATTCCATCGACACAGAGCCGACTTTTACTTCCGACGGAAAGAGTCTTTACTTTGTCAGCGACCGCGGCGGATCTCCTCAAATTTATCGCATGCTCGCTACGGGTGGCAACGCGGAACGAGTCACTTTTTCAGGCACTTACAACATATCACCGGCAGTTAGTTTTGACCGTCGATGGCTTGCTTATATTTCGCGCGTGAACGGTGCTTTCAAATTGCATGTGATGGATCTTTCTAGCGGAAGCATCAATGCAATCACAGATACCTCTTCGGATGAAAATCCCAGTTTCTCCCCTAACAGCCGTCTGATCATTTACGCAACGCAGCAGCAAGGGCGCGAAGCTTTAATGACAACCACACTGGACGGGAAAATCAAGGCACGGCTGGCGGGCCAAAATGGCGATATCCGGGAGCCCGATTGGGGTTCGGTGCAGCGATAATTGAAATTACTTTGGAGCTCAGAATGAAAAAATTGGTATTTGTATTGGCGTTGGCTGCATTGCTCAGTGCCTGTGGTTCCGCGGTCAAATTGGACAACGTTCCAGTTGAGGACAAATCAGGTTCGTCCGTTACATCCGCTGGCGCATCGGGTGCTACCGGTGGTGCCGTGAACTCAGGCGGCGTGGCGTCTGTAGATTTGGGTAAATCGACACAAGACATGAGCATGCAATCGGCAACACGGATTGTGTATTTTGACTACGATAGTTTTGCTATTCGCCCCGAGTTTCAGCCTCTGATCGAATCCCACGCGCGCTTTATGAAGGCCGACAAAAACCGCAAGGTGGTTATCGAAGGCCACACCGATGAACGTGGTGGCCGAGAGTACAACTTGGCCTTGGGACAAAAGCGTTCCGAGGCAGTTCGCCGTGCATTGGGTTTGTTGGGTGTGCCTGATGCACAGCTCGAAGCGGTTAGCTTTGGAAAAGAAAAGCCTGCTGCCATCGGGTCGACAGACGCTGCACTGGAAAAAAACCGCCGCGCTGAAATCAGCTACCGATGAAATCCGCTAGCGTACTGTGCCATCCGCGTGCCTTGCGTGCGCTGGCGTTTGTTGGCATCACCCTGTGTGTGATTCCTGCGAGTGCGGGATTGTTTGACGATGAAGAGGCCCGTCGGGCTATTCTGGATTTGCGTCAGCGAATCGAGAGCTCCAGTCAGGCATCGGAGCAAAAAATCACCATCGAATCCAAGCGATCGAGTGACGATGCTGAGCAATTGCGTCGAAGCTTGATTGAATTGCAAAATCAACTGGAAGCCTCCCGTGCTGACCTGGCCAAGCTGCGTGGTCAAAACGAGCAAATCGCGCGTGACGTTGCTGAAATGCAGCGAAAGCAAAAAGATGACGCACAGCTGCTCAATGAACGTCTTCGTAAGCTTGAGCCTCAGCGGGTCACCGTAGATGGACGCGATTTTTTGGCGGATAACGCTGAGAAAAGAGACTTTGATGCCGCGTTGGCCATTTTTCGTAAAGGCGAATTTGCCAACGCAGAGGTGGTTTTCGTTGATTTCATCAACCGTTATCCACAGAGCGGCTATCGCCCCTCAGCCTTGTTCTGGCTGGGTAACGCACAGTACGCAACCAAAGATTACAAAGACGCGCTTGTCAACTTTCGCACATTGGTAAGCCAGACTCCAGACCATCTGCGTACACCAGAGGCACTGTTGGCTATTGCCAATTGCCAATTGGAAATTAAAGACACCAAGGGTGCCCGCAAGACTTTGGAAGAACTGATCGCAAGTCACCCGTCTACCGAAGCCGCTGCTGCAGCCAAAGAGCGCTTGGCCAGGTTGAAGTGATAGACGCGGATCTGAGTCGCCGATTTTCGGGACTTGATCGACTGTATGGCGTTGATGGTGCAGTTGCGGTCCGACGTGCCCATGTTGCGGTTGTTGGTATCGGTGGCGTAGGCTCTTGGGCCGCCGAGGCGCTTGCACGCAGCGGTGTCAGCGAGATCACCCTGGTCGACATGGACCACGTGGCAGAGTCCAATATCAACCGCCAGATTCACGCCTTAAGCACCACCGTCGGAATGGCGAAGGTGGAGGCTATGCGCGAGCGCATCGCACTGATCAATCCGCACTGCACGGTGCATTGCATTGACGCATTTGTCGAGCCGGAAAATTGGCCCACTGTCTTGGTAAATAAAGTTGATGCGGTTATTGATGCCTGTGACCAGGTGCGGGCGAAAACTGCGATGGCACATTGGGCGCGCGAGTCAAACACCCTGTTTGTCGCAGTAGGTGCGGCGGGGGGGAAGCGGCTTGCCCATGCCATCGATGTAGCAGATCTCAGAGACGTTACCCACGATCCGCTGCTTGCACAGTTGCGCTATCGACTGAGAAAGCACCATGACGCGCCAAAAGCAGGAAAAAAAATGGGTGTGATGTGTGTGTTCAGTCGTGAAGCTGTGAAGCCCGCGGATGATTCCTGTGCGGTGCAAGGTGACAACACATTGAACTGCCATGGCTACGGGTCGATCGTAGCGGTGACCGCCAGTTTCGGTATGTGTGCGGCCGGATGGGTGTTAGATGAAATTTCGAAGCGGGCATCAAAAAACACGCATGTTTAACGCTATAATTTGAGGCTTCGCAGTGATCACTAATTCAATTAGCGGTTATTGTCGGGACCTTAGCTCAGTTGGTAGAGCAGCGGACTTTTAATCCGTTTGTCGTGGGTTCGACCCCCGCAGGTCCCACCAATTTATTGGGAATTTAGCTCAGCTGGTAGAGCAGCGGACTCTTAATCCGTAGGTCGAGAGTTCGAATCTCTCAGTTCCCACCAGTTAGGCCAAGCGCCATAAAGAAACCCCGCTATCGTAATGGTAGCGGGGTTTTTTATTTAGCGTTTGACGATTGATGCTTTTTTTAGCTCGGCATGTTTCTGCGCGTTCCTTGAGTTCTGCCGCCCGATGGCCACTTCTATGGCTTCCAGTGATTGCCCCATCAATTGGGCAATTTTTTCTGTCGACGGGTTGGGATGATCACGCAGCAGGGCGGCTGTGATGATGGTGGCGGATTTAATGAGGTTTTCCATCGACGTCTCGTTGTTATGTGCTGAACCGAATGGTTTTATTTTTTCGAACCCCCTAGGGGCAAATGTATTCCATTCCGTCACTATCGACATGACACATGTGGAAACTACGACTGGACTTTGTGCGACCTCGGTGATGTGATGGGTGTGGGCTTACCCATACAACCTATCCTTGAGACACTATGAAACGCACTCAACTCTGCATCGCTGCCGCCGTAGGCTTGGCAATCACTTCGCTTACCGCACAAGTTCAGGCATTTGATGGTTGGAAATTGGAGAGCTCCACATCGATTTCTGGAAAAAATGGGGCATGGGACTACGTCACTCTGGACGCGGCAACAAACCGGTTGTTTATTGGTCGCCGCGGCCTGGGCTTGCAGGTGTTCGACATCGCCACCGGGAAGGTGATTAAAACCATCGCCAACACGGCGACCGACAGCTCAAACGGCGCGGTACTTATTTCGGAGTTTGACCTTGGCTTGTCCTACAACGAAAATGGCACGCTAACACCGTTCAAGCTGTCCACATTAGAAGCGCAGGCTGACATCAAGCTGGGCGACGAGCTGGACTCCGCACATTACGATCCCGCTACCAAGCGTGTCGTGGTGAACATGGCGGCCGGTTCAGACGGAACTGAATTGGTGGTTTTACAGCTGCCCTCGTTGCAAAAAGTGGGTGCCATCAAAGTGAGCACCAAGAAGCCCTAGCACGCTGAGGCGGATGGCAAGGGCAACTTCTATATGGCCTCACGTGATGAAAATATGGTGTATCGCCTCAATACCAAGGACATGGCCATTACGGCCAAATGGCCCACACCGGGTTGCGCGGCAACCAATGGTTTGGCCTTGGATACGGCCAACGGGCGCATTTTCTTGGGTTGCCGTGGCAGCGCGACCACCAAGCCTTCGTTTGCGGTCATGAACGCCCTTACCGGTGCGATTGTTTACACCGCAGAAATCGGTGGCGGCAATGATGACGTTGCCTACGACCCTGAATTGAAGCGGGTGTTCCTTGCCAATGGCGTCAACGCAGTGATGAACGTGTTTGAGCAAGTGGATGCGGACACCTACAAGCCGTCAGAAGCCATGGGCACACAGGCGGGTGTCCGCACGTTTGCAATGCACCCCAAGACCAAGAAGCTGTATGCGGTAACCGCCGAAGGCAGTGCGGATTACGCCAAGAAGATCACCACCAGTGTTTCACCGTATTACGCGAACACTTTTTTTCCGGACCGCTTTTACGTGCTGACCTACGGCAAGTAGAACGCCATGCTAGGGCGCTAACGTCCGCACGGACGTTAGCGCTTGGTATTCAAGGCGCGATTTCTTGCAAGCCAGTGACGAAGTAGTCGGTGTCACCAAAGCAGGAGGTGGGCAAACCTTTGTGCTGCTCGTATATCAAAGTCACTCGTTTACCGGCAGCGGCCGAGACCTGCTTCGCGACTTCAGCATCGCGCACGGTGAACAAGAATTTTTCAGGGGCTGCACCCGGCAAGGCGACCAGAGACAGCTCGCCTTCCCAGGTCTTGCAGATCCAGCCTTTGTCCGACACTTTTTGTAAAAAACCGGCGCGCTCGCCCTTGGAGTAACTCCAGTGGAGTGCGGCCGTGACATACAGTGCGAACACGATCGCGATGGCTGCGAACAGTCCTCCCACGGACATCAACACATTTTTTTTAGTAATCGGCATTCAACTTTCCTTGGCAAGGGGCCTAACGCTAGAGCTTAGCGGGCGCATGGATCATATGCAAAATCATGCAGCCATCGCGTCAAATCAGCTCTGCCAACTGCAATTCTTTTTTTGCATAGGCGTAGAACAATGGCGCTGCCACCAATCCAGGTAACCCAAAAATGGCGTCCGCTACAAACATGACGGTCAGGAGCTCCCAGGTGGTGGTTTGGGTTCTGGCACCTATGACTTTCGCGTTGATCAAAATCTCGGACTTGTGTATCACCACGAGAAATACCAGGCAGGCCAACCCGACTGCTGGCGACACCGACACACCGGCCAAAGTCAGAACGCCGTTGCAGAGCAAATTGCCCACAATCGGAATGAGGCCTGCAATGAATGTGAACGCGATCAGGCTGCCAGCGTAGGGCATGCTGATGCTTAAGAGAGGCAACGCCAAAAGCAGGAACAGTGCGGTGCACGTCGCGTTGAAAGTCGCAATCCAAAACTGTGCCACCACGATTTGTCGAAAAGCATCCATGAACAACGTAGCACGTTGTCGCATCATGTTGGGCAATGGCCGTGTGGTCACGCGGCGCTGGGTGCCCACCATCAAGGCGCCGACCACTATGCCGACATAGGCCAACAACGCGCCCTGCAAACCTGCGGTGCCAATCCCAGTGAGTGCTTTTGCGCGAGACTGCAAATAGTCCGCCAGCCACGCCTGTGCGCCAAGGAGTTCGTCAGGAAGATGCGTTGCCAGATCAGGGGGCAGTTTTTGGCGTATTTCAAGGACCGTACCGGCCAGGTGCTGCAAAAGCGCCTGGTACTGCGGAATCAAATTGAATGCAATGCCTTTGGCATTGGCCAAAAAGACGCCCAAAACAACGATAGGAATAAAAATGACCAGCCCTGCGGCCATTGTGGGGCGCAAGCGTGGCCCAGCCTTGCGCGAGTGACCGACCAACGCCGATGCAAGCAACACCCCCAGGCAAATCGCCAGCAGCCCGGGTAACAAGCCATACGCCAAGACCCCTATGCAGAGCAGTAGGGCCATGCCGAAACTGAACTTTTCAGCAAAGGCGGAGCCGACGGTGGTGGCATAAGCGAGTTTTGGTTTGGACATGCTTGGGCTACAGCAGGCCGGACGCGATGTTAATCGTCAGTGCCAGCAAGGTGGTGTTGAAAAAGAATGCGAGCACGCAGTGCACCGTGCCGGTTCTGCGCATCTTTCGGTTGGAAAAACCAACGTCCGCAGTCTGCGCCGATGTGCCGATCACGCAGGCAAAGTACAAAAAATCACCATAGTCCGGTGCTTCCCCTCCTGGGAAATCGAGCCCACCGCGTTCACCTTTGAGCGCGGTGACGTAGTAGTCGTGGGCGTAATGCAGCGCAAACATGGTTTGGGTAAACGCCCATGAGGTAGCAATCGTCAGGCCCGCCAGCGCGATGTGCCTGTAGCGGCGTTCTGCCGCCAGGTCTTTGACAACCCCCAATTCCACCACGATGGCCCCTATGCACATGAGCGCGGCAGTAATCACAAAAATGAGGACTACCTTGCTGCCCTCGTCTTGCTGCAGGGCCCGTGTGCGCATGCGTTCGTGGGACGACGAAAACATCATGCGCATCGCCAACACCAAGTAGAGAATCGCGCCGACGTTCCACCCAATGATTCCGCGCGTAATGGCGGGCTGCGACGCGAGTGGCAGCAGCAGCGCCACGGCGAGGCCGATGACGGTGCTTAGCAGCAGCCTGGGCCTGGCCAGCACCAACCGGATGAACAACGGTTTGGAGAGGTGAGGGTGGACAGGCGTTTCAGGCATTTGCATGCTCCCGTGCGAATCAGGACTCTAGCTGCGTGGTCAGCTGCAACCACTGGTCTTCCATTTGCTTGAGCTCTTTGTTGACGGTGCTGAGTCGGCGGCCGAGGTCCGCAATTTCTTGGGGATGTTGGTTGGTCGACAACTTGCCCTCGAGTACAGCGCCTTCGTCATTGAACGTCTTCATGCGCAACTCAATGGCCTCAAGATCTTTCTTCCACTTGCGTACCTGATCGGTCTGTGGGGCCGACTTGACCGCAACGCTGGGTGGGGGGGGCGTTGCTTTTGCCTCTTGTTTGGCGGCCTGCACCTTACCTTCGTTCTTGGCCAACTCGCGCTGGCGCTTGGCTTCGTCCAGCAGGTAGCGCTGGTAGTCGTCCAAGTCGCCATCAAAGGGCGCAACGCCACCGCGTGACACCATCCAGAACTCGTCACACACGGCACGCAGGAGCGCGCGATCGTGGCTCACCAGCATCACAGTGCCTTCAAACTCGTTGAGCGCCATGGAGAGCGCCTCGCGGGTAGCCAGGTCCAGGTGGTTGGTAGGCTCGTCCAGCAGCAGCAGGTTGGGGCGCTGCCAAACGATCATGCACAGCACCAGCCGCGCCTTTTCGCCGCCACTCATGCTGCCCACAGCTTGCTTGACCATGTCGCCGCTGAAATTGAAGGTACCCAGAAAGCTGCGCAAATCTTGCTCGCGCACTTGCTGACCCGCAATCTTGCCTGCCGCCGTCAACTCCCTGACCAGGCGGATCATGTGCTCCAGCGGTGTATCTGCGGGGCGCAACACGTCCAGCTCTTGCTGCGCGAAGTAGCCGATGTTCAGCCCCCGGCCTTCGGTCACGTCGCCGCCCAGTGGTTTCAAGGCGCGTGCCACGGTTTTGACCAAGGTCGATTTACCCTGGCCGTTGGCACCCAAAATGCCGATGCGTTGGCCTGCCAAAACGGACTTGTTGACGTTTTGCACGATCACCGTGGGCGGTGTACCTTCTGCCGCGTCTGCGGGTGGCGGGTAGCCAAAGCTGACGTCGCTCATCGAGAGCATGGGGTTGGGCAGATTGGCGGGTTCTTTGAACTCGAAACTGAAGTCGGCTTCCGCCAGCAGCGGGGCGATTTTCTCCATGCGGTCCAGCGCCTTGACCCGGCTTTGCGCCTGCTTGGCCTTGCTGGCCTTGGCCTTGAAGCGGGCAATGAACTTCTGCAGATGCTCAATCTTGTCTTGCTGCTTGGTAAAGGCGGTTTGTTGTAGCGCCATCTGCTCGGCACGCATGTCTTCAAACTTGCTGTAGTTGCCGCCGTAGCGGACCAGTTTGCCCATGTCGATGTGCAGGGTGACGTTGGTCACCGCGTCCAGAAACTCGCGGTCGTGGCTGATGACGACCATGGTGCCTTCGTACTTCTTGAGCCACGCTTCCAGCCACACCAAGGCATCCAAGTCCAAGTGGTTGGTCGGCTCGTCCAGCAGCAGCAGGTCGCTCGGGCACATCAGGGCGCGCGCCAATTGCAAGCGCATGCGCCAGCCGCCTGAGAAACTGTTCACCGGGTTGTCCAGCTCGCTGGTTTTGAAGCCCAGACCCAAAATCAGCGCTTGGGCGCGGGCAGGGGCGTCGTACTCGCCCGCGTCGTGCAGGCCGGTGTAGGCATGGGCCATGCGGTCGTAGTCTTCGGTGGCTTCGGAGGCGGACACTTCCATGCGGGCGGCGAGGAGCGCGGTATCGCCTTCGATCACAAACTCGGTAGCACTCTGGTCGGTCTCAGGCATGTCCTGCGCGACCTGGCCCATGCGCCACTGGGTGGGAATGTAGTACTCACCCGCGTCTTCGTGCAGGTTGCCGTTAAGCAACGCAAACAGCGACGACTTGCCCGCACCGTTGCGCCCCACCAGGCCCACTTTTTCTCCGGGATTGAGCGTCACGGAGGCACTCTCCAGCAACACCTTGGCACTGCGGCGCAAGGTGACATTTTTCAAAGTAATCATTGTTTAGTTTCTAGCGCTTGGCGCGTAATGAGCAAGACCTGGTCTTCACCAGCGCTGGTTTCCAGCCAGACCACTTCCAGATGCGGAAATGCGGCTTCAAAATAAGGGCGTTCGTTGCCGATCTCCAGCACCAGCACCGCGTCAGGTGCCATGTGGGCTGGCGCATCGCGCAACAGGGACCGGATGAAATCCATGCCATCCACGCTTCCGGCCTGGTTGCCGTCAAGCGCGATAAAAGGCTCGGCTTTGTATTCGGCAGGCAGGTCGGTCATGCTCTGGGCATTCACATAGGGCGGATTGCACAGAATCAGGTCGTAAAGCCCGGGCGTGGCACCCAATCCGTCGGACTCCACGAGCGTGATGCGCTCTGCCAGCCCATGTTTGTCAACGTTGATGCGCGCCACGGCAAGTGCGTCACCCGAGATATCGGCGGCGTCTAGCACCACATCGGGATAGACCATGGCCGCAATGACGGCCAGGCTGCCGTTGCCAGTGCACAGGTCCAGCACCCGGTGGGTCGATTCCTTCAGCCAGTAGTCAATGCTGCCGTCCACCAGCAACTCGGCAATCAACGACCTCGGCACGATGACACGTTCGTCCACATAAAACGCCACCCCTTGCAGCCAGGCCTCGTGGGTGAGGTAGGCGGCGGGTTTGCGCGTGGCAATCCGCGCTCCTAAAAGAATAGCTGCATGCGCAATAGATTCGGGGGCTACAGGCCTATTTCCTTCAGAATCATCGCCTTCAATGGGGGTGTCCAGGGGCAAGCCCGCGCTGTGCAGTACCAGCCAGGCCGCTTCGTCAAACGCGTTGGTCGTGCCATGGCCAAACGAAACCCCGGCGTCGGTCAGCTGCTTCGCCGACGACTGAATGAGCTCTAGCAAGGTCATGCGATGGCCTGGCAGTTCAGGTTTTCCATCACTCGGCGGTAGATGTTTTTGAGCGGCTCAATGTCCGCCACCGCAACGTACTCGTTGATTTTGTGGATGGTGGCGTTGCACGGGCCAAGCTCAATCACCTGCGGGCAGATTTGCGCGATAAAGCGCCCGTCGCTGGTACCGCCAGTGGTGGAGAGCTGCGTGGTGATGCCTGTCTCCGCCAAGATGGCTTCGCGTACGGCATGCACCAGGGTGCCGGGGGTGGTGAGGAAGGGAAGGCCGCCGATGGTCCAAGCCAAGTCGTATTCCAGCGTGTGCTTTTCCAGCACATGGGCCAAGCGGCGCTGCAATGATTCGGGCGTGGACTCGGTCGAAAACCGGAAGTTGAAATCGATCACGACCGCACCCGGAATCACATTGCTGGCCCCCGTGCCACCATGCATATTGCTGACCTGCCAAGTGGTGGGCGGAAAGAAGTCGTTGCCCGCGTCCCACGCAATGCTTACCAGTTCGGCCAAGGCCGGGGCGACCAGGTGAATCGGGTTTTTGGCCAGATGCGGGTAGGCAAAGATCGGAAGAG
>JBEEJM010000381.1:0-3092 GCA_041169205.1 Pseudomonadota bacterium
GATGGTTTTCAGGTCGGCCTGAATGCCAGCGCCACCGCCACTGTCGGAGCCAGCGATGGACAGCACGCGGGGGTATTCCAGTGTCAAAGTAGGTGACTGCACCATTACATCGTCTCCACAATCAAACGTATCAAATCTCGGGCGGCCAACGCAGGGTCCACTGCCGCGCACAAAGCACTGACGACGGCCAATCCGTTGGCACCGGCCCGCATCACATCCTGCGCATTGCCCGCGTGAATGCCCCCAATGGCCACCAGAGGCAAGGCCGTTGCGGCGCGTACCTGGCGCAAGCCTTCCAGCCCCCAGGGGGTTTTGGTATCGGTCTTGGTGGGCGTGGCAAACACCGGGCTCACGCCCAAATAGTCCACCGGCAAATGCGTGCTTCGTGCCACGTCCTGCGCAGTCTCTACCGACCAGCCCATAAACACGTCGGGCGGCAACAGGCGCCGCGCGTCGTGCACCGGCATATCGCTTTGCCCCAGGTGCACGCCTGCGGCACCACAAGCCAGCGCAATGTCAATACGGTCATTAATTACCAGCGGCACCCCGTGCGGCGCTAACAGCGCTTTAAGCACTACAGCCTGGGCCAGAAAGTCGCGCGTGTTAGTTTGCTTTTCGCGCAGTTGCACACAGGTCACCCCGCCCTGCACCGCCGCAGCCACCACGTCGGCCAAGGGGCGACCGTGGGTGAGCGACGAATCGGTGACCAGGTACAACCGCAGGCAATCGGGGTTTAGGCGTGCCAAGCGTCCACTTCCAGCTTCAGGCGCTGCTTGAAAGTGGCCTCGTCCAACAATTGCAATTCGTCCAGCCACAGGGCGGCCATGCTGCCCACGCCCAGGCCGCGTGCTTGCGACTTTTCGGCCGCCACTTCGCCAGTCAGCCCCATCAGCGCCATGGCTGCGGTAGTAGCACGCCAGGCATCGGGCTGCACTGCGCAAAAAGCCCCGATCAAGGCGGTGGCCGAGCAGCCCACACCGGTAATTTTGGTCATCCACACATGGCCATTGGAGAGCCGCGCCCAGCGCTGCTTGGCGTCCAGAATATGGTCCACCGCGCCGCTGACACACACCGTGCCCTGGGTGCGCCCCACCAGCGCCTGCGCCGCGCCCAGTGCGTCGTTGGCCGCAGCACTGCTGTCCACACCGCGCGTCTTGATGGCCGCGCCCGCCGTGCTCATGATCTCGGAGCCGTTGCCACGAATCACCGTGGGCGAGGCCACGTCGAGCAGTTCTTCGAGCACCCGGTTGCGATAAATCGTGGCACCTGCGCCCACCGGGTCCAGCACCGTGGGAATACCGCGCACCGTGGCGGCCGACAGCCCCATCTTCATGCTCTGCACCCAATAGGGTTCCAGCGTGCCGATGTTCAGCACCAGCGCCTGGGCGATGCCGACCATGTCGTGCACCTCTTCGTGTGCGTGCGCCATCACCGGTGACGCGCCCGCCGCCAGCAGCACATTGGCGTTGAGATTGATCACCACAAAATTGGTAATGCAATGCACCAAGGGCGCGCGCTCACGCACGGCCATGACATCGGCCCACAGATCAGAAACGGTTAGTTGTGTCGTCATACGTTGCTCCAAAAATGCGCCGACTGAGGTGCATGCAAGGGGCTCTGCCACCCCGGTGAAGCGAAATTGTAGGGCTAAGGGTTGCCCCAATCCATGCGTCAGCCCAACGCCTCAAATTCAGGCACGTGCGCTACATCCTCTTGCGGGGCCACAGCGCAAGCTTCAAACCGGACTCCAGATTGAAGAAAGCCACTGCGCGCTCCAAGTCGTCGACGCACAGGGTGAGGAGGGTGATGTGGGGTTTCATGGGCGACCTCTCATTCATTCGTAATGTGTCCACAGCCGCAGGACTCGAACAGTCCGCTCCTTCGCAAAAACTTCGTACACGATGCGGTGCTGGATATTGATACGACGCGAATACGCACCTGCCAAATCTCCGACCAGTTTCTCAAACGGCGGGGGCGTCTGAAATGGATCACTCTCCAGTATGGCGAGCAGTTCTTGCGCCTTGGGTTTCAGCCCGCTTGCCGCAAGCTTCTTTGCATCCTTAATGGCCTGCTTGGCAAACACGACCTCCCAACTCACCACTTCAATGCCTTCGCACTTTTTGTGAGTGGCTCGGCCATGCCTGCCTTGATGGATTCGCGCATACCCGGCACCGCAAGCAGGTACAAAGTTTCTTGTATGGCACTCCAATCTTCAGCGGACAGCAAGACAGCGCTGGTGCGTTTTCCGGAAATCATGATCGGCTCATGAGACTCTGCCGTCTCATCAATGATCCGGTAGAGGTTGGCGCGAGCTTCGCTTGCGGTAAGTGCCTGCATTTCGTTTCCTCTCGTATGCGAGTTGAATGGTACGTAATTTCGTACGCATTGTCAATGCACAAGTGCAGGCGAAAACCGAGGGCTAACGATTAGCGTTTATCAGCCGCGCTGCAATGCTCGTAGAAACCATAGACGCCTCCCGCGGCTGATAAACGCTAATCGTTAGGGCATAGCGACGTGAGCACTACGATGATCTAGACCCATGTGCTTAAAGTGGCGGCTGGTGGCACCGCAAGCCCTCTAGATTCGCTATTAAATTAATAGCTACTCACGCACATTCCACGAGGGCTAACGGCTTAAAAGGCTTAAATTCCAGGGCCAGGAGCAATCCAAGGACAATGCTCCCCATGCACAGTCCCCTTTGGCCCCTACTCACCAGCTTCTCGTGGCAAGAGCTGCGCCAGCATCCGTGGCGCAATGCGGCGGCGGTGGTGTCGGTGATGTTGGGGGTGGCGCTGGCTTTTTCGGTGCATCTGATCAACGCCTCGGCGTTGGACGAGTTTGCGCAGGCGGTGCGCTCGGTGGGCGGGCAGGCGGACCTGGCGTTGCGCGGCGACGCCACAGGCCAGGCACCGGGCGAGCTGCCACTCAGCGACGCAGTGCTGGCCCGCTTGCAAAACCACCCTGAGGTGGCCTATGCCTCGCCAGTGTTGGAGTTCAGCACCTACGCGCTGGGCGCGCCTACCGCGTCAGACCCCACTGACAAACGCACGCTCCTTCGGGTGGTGGGCGTTGACGCATTGCAGGTAGCCGCA
>JBEEJM010000382.1:0-4245 GCA_041169205.1 Pseudomonadota bacterium
ACGATGGCGTTGTCACCCGCCAGCACCAGGTCGATGAGAACGATGGCCAGCAGGGCAGACCACCAGGGAGCAGATAAAAATTCCATGTCAAATTCCAGGTTCAGGGCTATCGATTTCCGAAACTGGTCTGGACGTGGGGGACAGGGGTACTTGGGGCACCGCAAGAACGCTTCGACCAAGCCGGTTTCGGGCTTAAATCGAAGGTCTTGCTCAGCCATGCGGCGTGAACCGTTGGCCCAACAAACCGGAAGCTTGCGCTTCGTACTGACGGCTTGCTGATAACCGTTGCGTGGCAACGGGCGGGAGCTACTCCCCTTCGCAAACCCATTGCACCACACGCAGCACCACAAGCGCAACAAGCCTTCGTTTTAAAGGGGCTTAGGCGCGGTGGACTGCAGGCTATGATTCGCCTCCCCTTTGAGAGCACCATGGCAGGCATTCACATTACCGACATCGAGTCGGCCATCAACTACTGGCGCGCGCGTGAGCCCTCGCCCGATGGGGTGACGCTGCCTGCGCCTACACGTGCTCTGGCCGAGGTGTATGCGCTGCTGATTTATTACCACGAGGTGGAAGCCGACGAGCGCACCATGCCGCCCAAGGCGCTGGCGGCCTGGCTGGAGTGGTACCGCTCCACGCCCGACACGCCGTGCATCGCCATTTGCTCTACCAGCCAGGGTGACGATGTGTGCAAGGGTTGTGGCCGCTCCTTTGAAGAAGTGCAGCATTGGACCGCGATGGGCCCGGTTGAAAAACGCGCCACCTGGCGGCGCATTACGCTCGATGCCACGTCGTGGCGCTTCAATAAATATGCCGAACGCGCTGCTGAAGGGCCTTTGGCAGTCGACTAAATGCTATAAAAATAATAGCTGCTTGCACATATTACACGGGGGCTAGCGGCCTATTTGGCATAAAAATAGGTTGCCCTCGTCACTTCCAACGAAGCAGCTCGATGTCGACCGTGTTGGCGCTGTCACCCAGGGTGAGCACGCCTTCCTGAATGGTGGCTTGCAACTGCATGCTGCGCTTGGCTAGCTGAGCCAAGGCTTGCGAGGTAGCCGACGGTATGCGCCACACCTGCAGTCGGTCCAAGCGGGTGAGCTTGCCCTGGATGCCCTTCCACCAGATATCGGCCGAGTGGGCAAAGCAGTACAGCAGCACCGCGTCGGCCTTGTTGCAGGCCTTGCTGATGGGCTTGTCTTCGGGCTGGCCGACCTCGATCCACAGGCGCTTGTGGCCGGTGAAGTCGGTGAGCGACACATCGGGGTCTTCCACGTCTGATAGCCCCGCGCCAAACGCCAACGTGCCATCGCCATTGCACTCGCTTTGCAGCTTGTAGGCATTGAGCGCCAAGGCGGCGAGCCGCACCATCATGCGTTCATCGGTCTCGCTGGGATGGCGCGCCAGCGTCAGCGCGTGGTCGGCGTAGTAGCTGTGGTCAATGTCTGCAATTTGCAGATTGGCTTTGTAGATGGTGGATTTGAGTGCCATCAGACGCGTCGTGCCAGTTCAGCTGCCTTGCCGGTGTAGCTACCGGGGGTCATGGCCAGCAGGCGGTCTTTCTCCGCTTGGGGGATCTCCAGCCCGGCAATAAAGCCTTGCATCAGCTCGCGTGTCATGGCCTCGCCGCGGGTGAACTTTTTGAGTTGTTCATAGGGCTGGGGCAAACCGAAGCGGCGCATCACCGTCTGGATGGGTTCGGCCAGCACTTCCCAAGACGAATCCAGGTCTTCGGCAATCGCGGCTTCGTTGATTTCCAGCTTGTTCAGGCCGGTCAGCAACGAGCTGTAGGCCAGCGTGGCGTAGCCGAGAGCTACGCCCATGTTGCGCAACACGGTGGAGTCAGTCAGGTCGCGCTGAAAGCGCGAGATGGGCAGTTTTTCGCTGAGGTGGCGCAAGAGTGCGTTGGCCAGCCCCAGATTGCCTTCGGCGTTCTCAAAATCAATCGGATTGACCTTGTGCGGCATGGTGCTGGAGCCGACTTCGCCGTCTTTGAGGCGCTGCTTGAAGTAGCCCAGCGAGACATAGCCCCACACGTCGCGCGACCAGTCGATCAATATGGTGTTGGTGCGCGCCACGGCGTCAAACAGTTCGGCCATGTAGTCGTGCGGCTCGATCTGGATGCTGTAGGGCTGAAACGTCAGGCCCAGGCCCAAGGGCTCGGGTGTTTCGATCACCTTTTTGCTGAAGGCTTCCCAGTCAAAGTCAGGCCAGGCCGACAAGTGGGCGTTGTAGTTGCCTACCGCGCCGTTCATTTTGGCCAAAATCTTGATGGACGCAATGCGGTCACAGGCGGCTTGCAGACGCACCACGACGTTGGCAATTTCCTTGCCCACGGTGGTGGGGCTGGCAGTTTGGCCGTGGGTGCGGCTGAGCATGGGCACGTCGGCGTAGGTGTGGGCCATTTCGCGCAGCTTGAGCACGATACGGTCCAAGGCAGGCAACACCACCACATCGCGCGATGAGCGCAGTTGCAGCGCATGGCTGGTGTTGTTGATGTCTTCGCTGGTACAGGCAAAGTGCACAAATTCGCTGGCGTGCTCCAGCTCGGGACGGGCTTCAAACTTGGATTTGATCCAGTATTCCACCGCTTTCACGTCGTGGTTGGTGGTCTTTTCAATCGCCTTGATGGCCTCGCCATCGGCTTCGGAGAAGTGTTTTACCAAGCCGAGTAAGTAAGTGCGTGCTCCGGGTGTGAGTGGCTTGAATTCTGCAAAACCAGCATCGCTCAGGGCAATAAACCAAGCCACCTCGACCTGCACACGGCGGTGCATATAACCCAGCTCGCTGGTGAGGGGGCGCAAGGCGGACAACTTGGCGGCGTAACGGCCGTCCAGTGGAGAAAGGGCGGAAATGGCAGAGAAAGTCATCCGCGAATTGTAGGTTGTGCGCCACAAAGACCGGCGCGTCCCGCTAGACCCCACCCAATGGATAGAATGAAAGTTCCTGAAACAGCAGCCAGCCCATGAAATTACTCGGATCCTCCTCCAGCCCTTATGTACGCAAAGTACGCGTCGTGATGGCGGAGAAAAAGCTCGACTACGCCTTTGTGACCGAGGACGTGTGGAGCGCCGACACCTTGATTGCGCTGAGCAACCCGCTGGGCAAAGTGCCTTGCCTGATCATGGAAGGGGCCGAAGCCCTGTTTGATTCCCGCGTCATCGTGGAATACCTCGACACCTTGTCCCCGGTGGGCAAGCTGATCCCGTCGGTCGGCCGCGAACGTGCCGAGGTTAAGACCTGGGAAGCGCTGGCCGATGGCCTGCTGGACGCCGCCATTCTGGCCCGTATGGAAGCCACCTGGGCGCACCGCACCGAAGTGCAGCGCAGCCAGGCCTGGATTGATCGCCAAATGGTCAAGGTCAACGATGCCGTGAAAGCCATGAACCAGGGCCTGGGTGAAAAACCTTACTGCGCCGGCATTCACCTGAGCCTGGCCGACATCGCGGTGGGCTGTGCTTTGGGCTATCTGGATTTCCGCTTTCCGCAGATCAACTGGCGTGCAGACTACCCATCGCTGGGCAAGCTGTACGACAAGCTGGTGCTGCGCCCCAGCTTCATCGATACCGTGCCCACCTAAGTCCGCACCGCAGGGCGTAGCGCCGTTTACGGTGCTTACATTGGTTTACATAAATAGGCTCGCCAAGCGCAGTGTCTGCACGTAAAGTGCAAATCACCATGGCGAACTACAAGACGATTTACAAATGCCGCGAATGCGGTGCCACCAGCTACCAGCGCGTGATTGACCGTGCAGAAAACGGTGCATTGCTGCCTACGGGGCAGTACAAATGCACGGGTTGCCGCAATGTGTTCGCCACGATTCGGGCCTGGTGGGAGCCGCGCCGCACCCACGATTTCCAACCCAGCGCGCTTTCTGGCGCTTGAGCGCCATTGGCCGTCTTTACCAGGGGCGGTCAGCCGCAGACGCCGTGGTGAGTGCAAGCATGCGCTCTAGGTTGATCTGGAGCTTGATATCCCGGTGCGCCACGCTGGCGACCACGCGGTGCTCACGCAAAGAGGTGTCCCGGATGATGGGCTCGCCCGTGGGCAACCCGCTGCGGTTGATTAACACCGCCACCCGTGGTGTAGAAGTGTTTGCCCCACGCTTGACCACAATGGCAATCTCATCTGTCGCCAGCCGCACAAACGAGCCCGGCTGGTAAATGCCCACCGCTTTGATGAGCGCAGCGCCAGCTTCATCGACTTCCCGATTTTCGTCAAAGTAGCAGGCTTGCATGGCAGCCG
>JBEEJM010000383.1:0-10382 GCA_041169205.1 Pseudomonadota bacterium
AACTCATCAAATTCCAACTCTTTGATTTCCGAATAGACGGTGATGAACTCCTTGCCCAACACCTCGTGCAAATCGGTCTCCTTGCGCAACCAATCCAGCGCTTCACCCAGACTACGCGGCAGCGAATAGGGGGCCAGATAGGCATCGCCCTTCATTTCCGGTTTGGGTTTGATCTTGTTTTTGATGCCCAGGTAACCGCAGGCCAGCGTCATGGCCATGGCGACGTAGGGATTGGCATCGGCACCAATCACTCGATTTTCGACGCGACGGGCAGCGGGTGAAGAAATAGGGGAACGAATGCCCACGGTGCGGTTGTCGTAACCCCACTCAATGTTGATGGGGGCAGCCGTGTTGCGCGACAGACGGCGATAGCTGTTCACGTACGGTGCCACCAGCACCATGGCGGCCGGAATGTAGCGCTGAAGGCCACCGATGTAATGCATGAACATCTCGGAGGGTGTGCCGTCTTCGTTGCTGAACACGTTCTTGCCTGTCGCCACGTCCAGCAAGCTCTGGTGCACATGCATGGCACTGCCCGGCTCGCCGGCAATGGGCTTGGCCATAAAAGTGGCATACATGTCGTGACGCAATGCCGCTTCGCGCACCGTGCGTTTGAAGAAGAACACCTCGTCTGCCAGGCCGAGCGGTTGCGCATGGAAAAAGTTGATTTCCATCTGCCCAGCGCCGACCTCGTGAATGAGCGTATCCACGTTCAATTCCATCTTGTCGCTGTAGTCGTAGATTTCTTCGAACAAGGGGTCGAACTCGTTCACCGCATCAATGCTGTAGGCCTGGCGTGAGGTCTCGGCCCGACCACTGCGGCCCACCGGAGGACGCAGCAAGGTATTGGGGTCGGTATTGCGGGCCGTCAGATAGAACTCCAGCTCAGGCGCAACGATGGGCTGCAATCCTTCTGCCGCAAACAGATCGCACACCCGACGCAACACGCTGCGTGGCGCGAACGGAACCAGATTGCCGTCGTGGTCAAAGCAATCGTGAATCACCTGTGCGGTGGGGTCGGTCGCCCAGGGCACGATGCGCACCGACGAAGGATCCGGGCGCAATTGCATGTCTTTGTCGGTGGGGTCAATCACATCGTAGTACGGGCCACTCTCGGGAAACTCCCCGGTCACCCCCATGGCCACAATGGCTTGCGGCAAACGCATGCCACGGTCTTCCGTGAATTTGCCGCGAGGCAAGATTTTTCCGCGCGCCACACCCGTCAAGTCAGGTACCAGGCATTCCACCTCGGTCACCCGGCGTTCGTTGAGCCACAGCTCCAGATCGTTAAAAGTCATAGTTTTGGTTTCACTCATCGCTCACTCCTTGCTGCATGCAGCATTCTTTAGCTTCAAATTTTTACCGTGCGGCTGGCGTTGCGGGTTTGGCAGGCATCACCAAACGCGACAAAAATGGCAGCATAAAAAGAATTTTCGGAAGTCTTCCACTCAGGATGCCACTGCACGGCGTACGCAAACGCAGTCGCACCCGTCACTTCAAATGCCTCGACCAGTCCATCCGGCGCATATGCCAGCGCATGCAAGCCCTGCGCCAAACGATCAATGCCCTGCCCGTGCACAGAATTCACCTTGACCGTCTGCGCTCCTGCCCACTGCGCAAACGCCGACCCCGCAAGCAACTGAATGGCATGGCTGGGTGCGTACTGTGCGTCGTAAGGGCCGTCGGGAGACTCACGGTGGTCTTGCATATCCACCAGTGCATGCACCTGCTGATGCAGCGTGCCACCCAGCGCCACATTGATTTCCTGAAAGCCACGGCAGATGCCCAACAAGGGGACGGCTTTTGCAATACACGCTTTAACCAGTGCCAATGTCAGGGTGTCACGCGCTTCGTCCAATGGCAAAGCAGTATCGGCAATGCTTGCACCAAAGTGTGAAGGATGAACATTGGAAGGAGAGCCCGTCAGCATGACGCCATCCACTAAGTCCAGCAAGTCGTCTATCTGATCGACCGAGGCCAAGGGAAACATGACAGGTTGCGCCTGCGCATGGGTCTTTATGACCCTGGCGTATTTGTCGCCCAGAACCAAAAATGGCATGGTGTTGTGGTCACGGCCCAGCAGCCGGTGATCCGCAGGAAGCCAAACCAGTGATGGCGGCTTTTTCGTAGTTGTCTCCGTGTTCATTCAACGATTGTCAGGCAAAATTGGTTCCGATCGAGGGCCATTTGAATCAACTGCAAGGTGCCAGTTGACGATCCCATTGAAAGCCAACCCTATGCTCTCTGAACTACTGCTTACTGAAATGGCACGCCTGAGCCAGCAAGACAATATGCCGCTGCACCGCCAGCTCTACGAGGCCATGCGTCGCGCCATGCTGGACGGCAAACTGGGGGCCGGTGATCGGCTTCCGTCCAGCCGGGAGCTGACCCATGATCTGGGCCTGTCGCGCAACACCGTGGTTGCGGCGCTCAACCAGCTCAGCGTCGAGGGCTACCTGGTCAGCCGTATTGGCAGTGGCACCTATGTGAATGACAACGTGCCACGCGCGTCCCCGCGCAAGACTTCGGGCCAAGCACCACGGCACCAGGCAGATCTGTCCAAGCGAGGCACCGCACTGTCCACCACGTTTTGCGCCACACAGCTGGAAATACAGCCGTTCACCCCTGGCATTGCAGACTTCAGTGCTTTCCCGGTCGCACTGTGGCAGAGACTGCAAAACAAACATTGGCGCATGACCTACCCCGAGATGCTGGACTACAGCTACTCGGGTGGCCACGCGCCTTTGCGTCGCGCGGTGGCCGACTATCTACGCGTGTTTCGCAGTGTTCCGCTCGATGTGGGCCAGGTCATCATTACAAGTGGCACCCAGCAGTCATTGGAGTTGTGCGCGCAGCTATTGGCCGACCACGGCGACCGTGTGTGGTTGGAAGACCCGGCCTATTGGGGTGCGGTAAAAGCCTTCATGGCCACCGGGCTGCAGGCTTACCCCGTCAAAGTGGATCAGCACGGCATGGCACCCACTGCCACGGATGAGCGAAGCCCACCACGACTGATCTACACCACGCCCTCCCACCAGTACCCCACCGGTGCGGTCATGTCGCTGGTGCGCAGACAGCAAATACTGTCTATCGCGCATACCCACAACGCATGGATACTGGAAGACGATTACGACAGCGAGTTTCGCTTTAGCGGCCCCCCGTTGTCATCGCTTGCCGGGCTGGACCAAGATGAACGGGTGCTCTACATGGGCTCATTTTCCAAGGTGCTGTACCCGGGCCTGAAGCTGGGCTATTTGGTGGTTCCCAAACGCCTGGTCACTGCCTTCAAGCAAGCGCATTACGACCTCAACCGCCCGGGGCAGATGCCTTTACAGGCCGCGTTGGCCGAATTCATTGAGCTGGGTCACTTCGCCAGCGCCCTGCGCCGTGCCCGCCACAGCTACGCAGAGCGCCGCCATTGTTTACTGGAAGCACTGGCACCCTGCCTGGGCAAGAAAGCACAAATTACAGGGGCGGAACAAGGCTTGCATCTGTGCATACGTCTGCCCGACACACTGGACGACAAAGCACTGGCCCAACGCATTGGCACACTGGGACTCACTGTGCGCCCCCTGTCGGCGTACTGCCTTGAGCGCAATGATGCCAAGGGCCTGGTGATTGGCTATGGCTATGCCGCACTGACAGAGATTGAACGCTGGGGTCCGGTGCTGGCCAAGGCCTTGCTGGCCGAGTTGGCCCGCCTGCCGGAATGAAAACCGAGTAATAGCTGACTGATTTTTACAGGCCTACAGCGCGTCCATCAATTGGTGATACGCCATGCCCAGCACCAAGCTGGGGGTGCGCAACAAGGCCCCACCGGGGAACTTGCGGTGTTGCAGTCTGGCGAACACATCGAACCGCTCGGCTTGCCCGGCAACTGCTTGCGCAACCACCCTACCGGCCAAATTCGTCAGTGCGACACCATGTCCACTGAAGCCTTGCAGGTAGAACAGGTTGTTGCCCAATCGCCCGAAATCAGGGGCGCGGTTCATGCTGATATCAACAAACCCGCCCCACACAAAGTCAATCGGCGTGTCTTTGAGTGCAGGAAACACTTTGCCCAAGCGCTGCGCCATCGCCTGCTGCAAACGCGATGGCGTACGGGTGGAGTAGCTCACCCGACCACCAAACAACATGCGGTGGTCGGCGCTGAACCGAAAATAATCCAAGATGAAATTGTTGTCACACACCGAGGCATTGCTGGGGATCAGTCGCTCGCACAGTGCCGCATCGAGCGGGCCCGTGCCAATCATGTAGGTACCCACCGGCATGATGCGGGCGTTAATGTCGGGCGCCACTTGGGGGCCGTACTCTGCCAAGGTGTAATTGCCCGCCAGCACCCCCCACGCCGCAGTCACCGAACCCTGGGCGGTGCGCGCCGTCAGCTTGGCACCACGCTGGAGCTGGGTGACGGCGGATTGTTCAAAAATTTGCACGCCCAACGATCGTGCCGCCCGGGCCAGACCCAGGCCGTATTTCAGTGGATGTAGGTGGCCTGATTTTTTCTCAAACGCTGCGGCACAGTACAAGGGGCTTTGAATATGCCTTTGCACATCGGGCCCCGTAGCGAAGTCCGTGGTGAAGCCGTAGTTGTTCTCCATATCGCGCATGTCGGCCTCCAGTGCACGCGCCTTGCGTACAGAGTCGGCCACGTACACATAGCCATGCACCCGGTCGCAGTCAATCCCGAACTGCGCGATACGCTCGTCCACCAGGTCAATCGCCTCAAGCGACATATCCCAGGCCTTGCGCGATGTTTCTTGGCCCAACTGGTCTTCATAGGGGTGCTGACCACTTGCGTAGCCGACGATGGTTTGCCCGCCGTTGCGACCGGACGCACCGCTGCACACCCGGTCGGCCTCCAGTACCACCACCTTGAAGCCACGCTGAGCCAACTCGATGGCCGATGAAAGCCCCGCATAGCCTGCGCCCACTACCAGCACATCTGCGTGGAGTTCGTTGGCCAAGGGTGGCTGCGCTGGCTCTCGGCTGACGCTGGCCTCGTAATAGCTTTTCTGGTTGAGTTGGGTGTCGGAGTCGAGCAACATGGCAAGGTTCTTAAAGGGTTACAGCGCGTGCTTGGCCACTTGGCCGCACAAGTACGTCCAGACAAAGGTGGCAGCGGCATTGCTGGTGAGTTCCGCGTGGTCGTACGCCGGTGCCACCTCGACGCAATCCATGCCAATGAAGTTCAAGGCCGCCAACTCCTCAAGGAATGTGAGCACCTGCGAGCTCGTCATGCCGCCAGGCTCGGGCGTGCCCGTGCCGGGTGCAAAAGCTGGGTCCAAACAGTCGATGTCCAGCGTCAGGTAGCACGGCGTGTTGCCCAACCGTGATGTAATTTCGCGCACCGCGTAGGTCAGTCCGGCACCATCTTGCCCACGCAGATCTCGAGCGGTGTAGATCAAACCGCCCTGGTCTCTCACGTACTCGCGGGCAGCGCGCTCACCGCTCGAGCGCAAACCAATTTGCACTGTCTTGGTGGGGTCCACCAGTCCCTCCTGGAGTGCCTCATAAGTCCAGGTGCCGTGGCCCGAGGGTTCGCCAAAGTGGTTCTCCCACGTGTCGCAGTGGGCATCAAAGTGAATGAGCGCCAGCGTGCCATGCTGGGCTTTTGCAGCACGCAACAGCGGTAGCGTGACCGAGTGATCGCCGCCCAAAAATACACAGTGGTGTGCCGCCATCAGCACCGCCGCCTGCTGCTGAATGTGCTGGCGCACCTCGGTCAGTGGCGAGGCGTTGGGCAACTGCATATCAGCGGCGTCGCCCAGCATCCCCAGTGGGCTGACGTTGAACACCGGGTGGATGCCGTCGCACAGCATCAGCGACGCACGGCGTATTTCCTGCGGTGCAAAGCGCGCACCGGGGCGGTTGGTCACCGCGCCGTCAAAGGGCACACCGGCCAGCGCAAACGCGTGTCCTTGCAGTGGTGGGCATGCCAGAAAGCGGTTGCTATTGTTGGCATAGGCAAACTGTCCAATGGCCATAAAGTTCTCGGGTAAAGCAAAGCCATGAAGGTACCCCAAACCCGGTGATGGCAGTGGTGCCACTTAAGGCAAACGCCCTCAAGCCACTGGCACACCACTGGTGCAGCGCTGGTGTACGCTTAAACCATGCTCCACACCCCAGCAACTGCCTCGAACCGATGGATCTCCTATGGCTTTCTAGCTCTAAGCATGTCGCTGGTGGGCAGCTACGTGGCCTTGTCCAAACCGCTGGTCGCGGCCTTGCCGGTTTTCCTGTTGGCATGGCTGCGGTTTGGCATTGGCGGCGTGGCCATGTTGCACTGGCTCAAACGACCAGTCCTTGAAGCGCCTATGACACCTGCCACCAAGCGGCTGTTGTTTCTGGAATCGCTGCTGGGCAATTTTTTGTTTTCCATCTGCATGCTGTTCGGCGTAAGCATGACCAGTGCAGTGTCGGCCGGCGTCATCATGGCGTCGATCCCTGCGGTGGTGGCCGTGATGAGTTGGGCCTTTCTCAAAGAGCGCATTGGGCTGCGTATCTGGGCTGCCGTGGCCTGCAGCGCACTCGGCATTGGCTTGATGGCGCTATCAAAAGGAGAGCTGCCTGCGCAATCAGGACGGTGGCTAGAGGCCGATTTGTCTCAAAAACAAGCGTTGCTTGGCAATCTGCTGGTGTTTGCCGCCGTGTTGTGTGAAGCGGCCTATGCGGTCATCGGCAAGAAGCTCACCGGGGCGTTGTCGCCCAAGCGCATCACCGCGCTGATCAACTTTTGGGGCTTTCTGCTGATGACCCCCTTTGGGCTGTTTGTTGCGTGGCGCTTTGACTTTTCGACCGTGCACCCAGGCTCCTGGGTCTTGCTGGTGTTCTATGCGCTGGCGGCCAGCGTATGGACGGTGTGGCTCTGGATGACCGGCCTGAAGCATGTGCCCGCAGCCCATGCAGGCATCTTTACCGTCATGCTGCCCATATCAGCCGCCCTGGTGGGCGTGCTGGTATTGGGCGAGCCACTGGGTGGCATGCAGTTGCTGGCGTTTGCCATCGCGCTGGTCAGCGTGCTGTTGGCGACGCTGCCTGCGCGCAAGGCAAGCGCCCTGCTTACACCAAAGATTTAGTGGCGACCACCATGCCATCTTCGTCGGCGTACAGCCAGTCGCCGGGACGCACCCACACGCCCTGAACCTGCACTGCGACCCCGGACTGCCCTTCGTTGCGCTTTTCTGTGGGCATGGGCATGGCAGCCAGCGCACGAATACCCACGGCATGCGTGACCAGCTCGGCGGTATCACGCACGCAGCCATCAATCACGACGCCCGCCCAGCCATTGCGCGCCGCTGCAGCGCCCAGATTGCCGCCTAGGAGGGCACGCCGCAGCGAGCCACCGCCATCCACGACCAGGACTTGGCGTACCTTGCCCTGCGAGGTTTCAATGGTTCCATCGGAATCCACGGCGGCTTTGACCAACGAGTTGTCCTCAAAGCACTTCACCGTAACCACCGGCCCAGCAAATTTTTGCACTGCACCAAAGTCTTGGAATACAGGGGGCAACACCCGGAAATCGCCCGAGGTGTCGTTCTTGTGTGCGTCGCACAAATCACAGGTGGCAAAAGTGGTTGGCATGGTAGAGAACTCCTTTTTGATGAATTGCCTGATTTTCCAATGAAAAAAACAACATCCTCGAGTGAAAAAAGCATTTTTCCACTTGGAAACGCGCATTTTCTCCAGTAGCATCCGGCTTACCAGTGAAGAAGCAGTTTTTTACTGGTGATTAATCAACTTCCAGAAGGACAATCAATCATGGCAACTGCAAAGAAAGCTCCGGCGAAAAAAGCTGCACCTGCAAAGAAAGTAGCACCCGCCAAGACAGCCGCCGCTCCAGCGAAAAAAGTCGCTGTTAAGGCCCCCGCTAAAAAGGCTGCTCCAGCCAAGAAAGCCGCTCCCGCTAAAAAAGCAGCGCCTGCTAAAAAGGTTGCTGCCACGAAGGCTCCCGCCAAAAAACGCACTGTCAATGCCGCCTTCATGAAGGCCTTGACACCCAGCGCCGCACTGGCTGCTGTGGTTGGTGCAGCGCCCCTGCCCCGCACTGAAGTGGTGAGCAAGCTGTGGACTTACATCAAGAAAAACAAGCTACAAGACGCAGTGAACAAGCGCATGATCAACGCCGACGCCAAGCTGAAGGAAATCTTCGGCAAGATGCAAGTGTCGATGTTTGAGATGGCTGGCCTGATCGGCAAGCACTTGAAGTAATCGCCACCTTTGGCACCCCAGAAAGGCCGACTTGTTCGGCCTTTTTTTGTTTTGCAGGTTTAAACGATTACACCCATGCTGCGTTTTATTTTTACGCGCCTCAGCCTGATCATTCCGACGTTTTTCGGCATGACGTTGCTAGCGTTTTTTCTGATTCGCATGGTTCCTGGCGACCCGATCGAAACCCTCGCGGGTGAACGCGGCATCGATGCCGTGCGACATGCGGTGATGCTCAAGGAATACGGCCTCGACCGGCCGGTGATCGTCCAGTACGGCATCTACATTGGCAAGGTTTTGCAGGGCGATCTGGGCAAGTCCATCATCACCCAAACGCCTGTGCTGAGTGAGTTCTCCACCCTCTTCCCTGCGACCGCCGAACTGGCAGTGTGTGCCATCGTATTTGCCTTGCTGATCGGCATTCCGGCGGGCATTGTGGCCGCCGTCAAACGCAACTCGATACTGGACCATGGGGTGATGGGCATCTCGCTGGCGGGCTACTCCATGCCCATCTTCTGGTGGGGGCTGTTGCTGATACTTTTGTTCTCAGTGCAGCTGGACCTGACCCCGGTGTCGGGTCGCATCGCAGTGCAATATTTCTTTGAACCAGCCACTGGTTTTATGCTGATTGATTCACTGTTGTCGGGTGAAAAAGGAGCGTTCCTCTCCGCAGTGTCCCACTTAATTTTGCCCACCATCGTGCTCGGCACCACCCCGCTAGCCGTCATTGCACGCATGACGCGCTCCGCCATGTTGGAGGTGATGGACGAAGACTACATTCGCACTGCGCGGGCCAAAGGTCTTTCCAACTTTCGGGTGGTGGCCGTGCACGCTTTTCGCAACGCACTTATTCCGGTGATTACCGTCATCGGGCTGCAAGTGGGCGTGCTGTTCACTGGGGCCATCCTGACAGAAACCATTTTCTCGTGGCCCGGAGTTGGCAAGTGGCTCATCGAAGCCATTGGCCGTCGCGACTATCCCGTGTTGCAAGGCGGCATGTTGTTGCTGGGCGTTGTGGTCATGGCCGTGAACCTGCTGGTGGACTTGACCTACGGCATCATCAACCCGCGCATCAGGCACCAAAAATGATGACCACCCCCGTGCATCCGTTCTTTGACTTCTGGCGCTCGTTCAAGGCCAACAAGGGTGCTTTGGCGGGACTCTGCATCGTGGCGCTGGTCTTGCTGATGGCTGCGTTTGCCAACCTGGTTGCGCCTTACGCGCCAGACCTGACAGACAACGCGGTGTTTCTGGTGCCGCCCGCGTGGCAGGCGGGTGGATCTTCTGCACATCTGCTAGGCACCGATGCCATTGGTCGTGACATCCTGTCGCGCCTTATCTACGGGGCACGCCTGTCGTTGATCATTGGCATTGCCGTGGTCACCTTGTCCGCCATTCTGGGCACCGTGCTGGGCCTGTTGGCGGGTTACTTTCGTGGCGTCTTTGAGATCACCATCATGCGGCTGATGGACATCATCCTCACGCTGCCCAGCCTGTTGCTGGCGATTGTGATTGTGGCCATTCTCGGCCCCGGCATGGTGAACGCTATGCTGGCCGTGGCCATTGTGGTGTTGCCGCACTACGTGCGCATTACCCGCGCGGCAGTGATCTCCGAGACCTCGCGCGACTACGTGACGGCGGCCCGCATAGGCGGTGCCGGGCACCTGCGCTTAATGTTCAGCGAAGTGCTGCCCAACTGCACAGCGCCGCTGATCGTGCAGGCGTCGCTGGGCATCTCCTCCGCCATTCTGGACGCCGCCGCCCTGGGCTTTCTGGGCTTGGGTGCGCAGCCCCCCGCACCCGAATGGGGCACCATGCTGGCCGACGCGCGCGAGTTCGTGCTGCGCGCCTGGTGGGTAGTCACCTTTCCGGGGTTAATGATTCTGATCACAGTGTTGGCTTTTAACCTGCTGGGGGACGGCTTGCGCGATGCGCTGGACCCCAAACTCAAGCGCTAAGGCGGAAGCACCCACGATGGCACTGCTTGAAATAGAAAACCTGTCGGTGGCGTTTCCATCGCACAACGGCGTGATGCATGCGGTGGATGGGATGAACCTGTCCATCGACGCGGGAGAGGTGCTGGGCATCGTCGGCGAATCGGGCTCTGGCAAAAGCGTCACCATGATGGCCTTGATGGGGTTGGTGTCGTTTCCAGGGCGCGTGAAAGCCGACGT
>JBEEJM010000384.1:0-15897 GCA_041169205.1 Pseudomonadota bacterium
CGTCGTCCTGCGTGATGCGGCCTTTGGTGCCAGAGCCTTTGAGCTCGTCCAAGGGCACGCCGAGTTCGCGGGCAAACTTGCGCACCGAGGGCGAGGCGTGGGGCAAGCCCAGCGTGGTGCCACCGGGTGCGTGGGCGGGCGCGGCAGCCACAGCAGCAACGGCAACAGGTGCTGCCACACTGGCCGCAGCCGCTACAGGAGCAGATGGAGCCGAAGGCGCCGCAACCGCGACAGCAGCCCCAGCAACCCCTTCCAACACCGCCAGCAGGTCGCCAATATTGACCTTGTCGCCAATCTTCACTTTCAGCTCTTTGAGCACGCCGGCGTGGCTGCTGGGAATCTCCATGGAGGCCTTGTCAGACTCCACGGTGACCATGCTTTGGTCCGCCTTGATGGTGTCGCCGGGTTTGACCATCAATTCGATGACGATCACATCCTTGAAGTCGCCAATGTCCGGCACAAAGACCTGCAACGGACCCGATGCCACAGGCGCTGCCGCTGCAACGGGGGCCGCAATGGGCGTCGTAGATGCTACAGAAACTGTAGCTGCTTGCGCAGGTGCAGCGGTGGCTGCGGCCTGATTGGGTGCAGAAGCTGCGCCTGCAGCCTCCAACGTCAGCACGATCGAGCCTTGCTTGACTTTGTCGCCGAGCTTGACTTTGAAGGCCGACACCACACCCGCGTGGCTGGACGGAATTTCCATCGACGCTTTGTCGGATTCGACCGTGATCAGCGATTGATCGGCCTTGACGGTGTCACCGACTTTGACCATCAACTCGATGACGGTCACTTCGTCGAAGTCGCCAATATCCGGAACCTGAATTTCTACTGTTGCCATGTTGTTGTTCTCCGGCGCTTAGGCGTACAGCGGGTTGATCTTGTCGGCCTTGATGCCGTACTTGGTGATAGCTTCTGCCACCTTGGCGACAGGCACGGTGCCCTCTTCGCTCAGTGCTTTGAGTGCAGCGACCACGATGTAGTGGCGGTTGACCTCGAAGTGCTCACGCAGCTTGCTGCGGAAGTCCGAGCGACCAAAGCCGTCGGTGCCCAACACCTTGTAGGTACGGCCCTTGGGGATGAAGGGACGAATCTGCTCGGCATAGGCCTTCATGTAGTCGGTACTTGCAACGACCGGGCCCTTGGCTTTCTCAAGCTGCTGGCCAACGAACGACACGCGCGCTGTTTCCAGCGGATGCAGCAGGTTCCAGCGCTCAGCGTCCTGGCCGTCGCGGGTGAGTTCGTTAAAGCTAGGGCAGCTCCAAACGTCTGCGGCCACGCCCCACTCTTTTTCCAGCAACTCTTGCGCCGCAATGCTCTCGCGCAGAATAGTGCCCGAGCCCAGCAACTGCACGCGGGGGGTGAGTTTGGCACCCTCTTTGCACAGGTACATGCCCTTGATGATCTGCTCTTCGGTACCGGCTTTGAGGCCGGGCATCGCGTAGTTTTCGTTCAGCAGCGTGATGTAGTAGTAGACGTTGTCTTGCTTCTCCACCATGCGTTTGAGGCCGTGGTGCAGGATGACGCCGACTTCGTGCGCAAAGGTGGGGTCGTAGCTGATGCAATTCGGAATCGTGCCCGCCATGATGTGGCTGTGGCCGTCTTCGTGCTGCAGGCCTTCGCCGTTCAGCGTGGTGCGCCCCGAGGTGCCGCCCAACAGGAAGCCGCGTGCCTGCATGTCGCCCGCAGCCCAGGCCAAGTCGCCAATGCGCTGGAAGCCGAACATCGAGTAGTACACGTAGAACGGCACCATGATGCGGTTGCTGGTGCTATAGCTGGTGGCCGCAGCAATCCAGCTGCTCATGCCGCCGGCTTCGTTGATGCCTTCTTGCAGGATTTGGCCCTGCTTGTCTTCGCGGTAGTACATCACCTGGTCTTTGTCGACCGGGGTGTAGTTTTGGCCCGCAGGGTTGTAAATACCGATCTGACGGAACAGGCCTTCCATACCGAAGGTACGGGCTTCGTCCACCAAAATGGGTACCACGCGTGGACCCAGTGCTTGGTCACGCAACAGCGTGGTCAGGAAACGCACATAGGCTTGCGTCGTGGAGATTTCACGGCCTTCGGCTGTGGGCTCCATCACGGTTTTGAAGGTGTCCAGCGAAGGCACGGTGAACTGCTCGTCCGCCTTGGTACGGCGGTGTGGCAGGTAGCCGCCCAGCGCCTTGCGGCGCTCGTGCAGGTACTTCATCTCGGGGGTGTCGTCTGCCGGTTTGTAGAACGGAATATCAGCAATCTGGCTGTCCGGCACCGGGATGTTGAAGCGATCGCGGAAGGCCTTGATGTCCTCGTCGGTCAACTTCTTGGTCTGGTGCACATTGTTCTTTCCTTCGCCGCTCTTGCCCATGCCAAAGCCCTTGACGGTTTTGATCAGCAGCACGGTCGGTTGGGCCTTGTGGTTCACGGCCGCGTGGAAGGCGGCATACACCTTCTTCGAATCGTGGCCACCACGGCGCAGATCGAAAATTTCTTCGTCGCTCATATGGGCCACCATGGCCGCAGTGCGCGGGTCTTTGCCAAAGAAATGCTTGCGCACGTAGGCACCGTCGTTGGCCTTCATGGCTTGGTAGTCGCCGTCCAGCGTGTCCATCATCAGCTTGCGCAGAGCACCGTCTTTGTCGCGGGCCAGCAGAGGGTCCCAGCCGGAGCCCCACAGCAGCTTGATGACGTTCCAGCCCGCACCGCGGAACTCGCCTTCGAGCTCTTGCACGATCTTGCCGTTGCCACGCACCGGGCCATCCAAACGCTGCAAATTGCAGTTGATCACGAAGATCAGGTTATCCAAGCCTTCACGTGCGGCCAAGCCGATAGCGCCCAAAGATTCGACTTCGTCCATCTCGCCGTCGCCGCAGAACACCCAGACCTTGCGGTTCTCGGTGTTGGCAATGCCACGGGCGTGCAGGTACTTCAAAAAGCGCGCCTGGTAAATCGCCATCAGTGGGCCCAGGCCCATCGACACGGTGGGAAATTGCCAGAACTCGGGCATCAGCTTGGGGTGCGGGTAGCTCGACAGGCCCTTGCCATCCACCTCTTGGCGGAAGTTGAGCAACTGCTCTTCGGTCAGGCGGCCTTCCAGGTAAGCGCGGGCGTACACACCAGGCGACACGTGGCCCTGAATGTAGAGGCAGTCGCCACCGTGGTTTTCGTTTTCTGCGTGCCAAAAATGGTTGAAGCCCGCGCCAAACAGGCTGGCCAGCGAGGCAAATGAACCGATGTGACCGCCCAGATCACCGCCGTCCACCGGGTGGTGGCGGTTGGCCTTGACCACCATGGCCATGGCATTCCAGCGCATGTAGGCGCGCAGGCGTTCTTCAATTTCCAGATTGCCAGGAGACAGCTTTTCCTGGGACGGCTCGATGGTGTTGACGTAGCCGGTGGTGGCCGAGAACGGCATATCGATGCTGCTCTGGCGTGCATGCTCGAGCAATTGCTCCAGCAAAAAGTGCGCGCGCTCGGGGCCCTCGCTCTGGATGACGGCGGACAGGGCGTCCATCCATTCACGGGTTTCTTGGCTATCGACGTCCATGGCTTGGCCACCCGTCGCGTTCTTTGGAACTGCTGACATTGTTGTCTCCTGGTTGCGTTTTTACGTAATTTAGTCTGGTCTGCCTATTTTGGCATAACTTTCTGAAAATTTCAAATCATGCTTTTTACTTTCACATTGTGAACTTTTATTACATGGGTGCAATAGCAGATATGCCAACCATGCCGGCACACGCACCGCGCTCCCCTACACTCGGGAGATGCCTTTGCCCGACCTCATGACCCTGCCCAATCCGCTCGCCTTGCGGCCCATGGGCCGCGCACGGCGCTGGTGGCGCAAACTGACTCCACACCGGCAGGACCGGGTTGCCATGCTGGCACCGCTGGCCGCGGTGTTGCTGTTTTTTGCGGCCATCGTGGCCGCCCTCGGGTATTTGCGGGTAGAAGAAATCGACCGCGAACAAGAGGCCGTTCGCCGCGACGTCGAATACACACAGCAACGCCTGCGCCTGCGCCTACTGGAACGCCAAGAGCAACTGGCCCGCATTGCCCGAGAGGTATCCAGCCGAGAGCTGGACATGGACGACTTCCGGGCGCGTGGCTCCACCATGCTCAACCAGTACCCCGAGTTGCAAGGCTTGGCCTGGATAGACGATCGGCGACGCATCAAAGCCGGTGTGGGTTCCACCACACAGCTACATGGTTCGCGCACTTACAGTGCCTTTGGTGATGTGCAGCAACAAAGCGAGGCGCAAAGCGGGTTTGCCATGGCGCGCGAATCCAACCAACCCATTTATGTACAGCGTCCACGCGCTGGCGATGTTTCGCCGTTTTTGCAGATGTTCATTCCGCTGACCGACCGCGGCCGGTTCTCAGGCGTACTGCTGGCCGAATACTCGGTCGACGGGCTGTACCGCTACGGTGTGCCCGAAGAGGTGTCTGCGCGCTACGCTGTTTCTCTGTTGGATGCCAAAGGCGCTGTGCTGGCCGGCACCAGCATTCCAGTCAAAAGAGCCGTCGCCAAAGCCCTGCCATGGGCTGGCACCGCCAACGAATACGCCATGCCGGTGTCCCCCGTGGGTATCAACCTGATGCTGCGCGCGCAGGCCTACCGTGCCTCGTTGGGTGTCATTGGTAGCGGCCTGTTCTGGCTGGTTGCGGCCCTGAGCGTGATGACCGCCTGGATGCTGATTGCCAACTGGCGCCATACCCGCAGACGCCTGCAAGCCCAGCAGGCCCTGATGTCCGAGACCAACTTTCGCCGGGCCATGGAAAACTCCATGCTCACCGGCATGCGCGCCATGGATTTGCAGGGCCGCATCACCTATGTGAACGCTGCTTTTTGCCAGATGACGGGGTGGTCCGAATCCGATCTGGTGGGCCGCACAGCGCCCTTCCCCTATTGGCCCGAAACCGACCGTGACCAGCTGGCCAACCGACTCGAAGAAGAGTTGTCGGGCAAGACCGCGCCCGGCGGCATTCAGGTGCGGGTGCAGCGCAAAGGCGGGCCCCTGTTTGATGCGCGCCTGTATGTGTCCCCCTTGATTGATGCCATGGGCACCCAGACCGGCTGGGTGACCTCGATGACCGACATCACCGAACCCAACCGGGTGCGCGAGCAACTCTCGGCCTCGCACCAGCGCTTCACCACCGTGCTGGAGGCACTGGATGCCTCCATCTCGGTTGCGCCACTGGGCAGCGACGAGCTGCTGTTTGCCAACAAGCTGTACCGCCAATGGTTTGGCACATTGGCCAGCGGCCACCTGCAGTTGGTGGCGCAGGCGGGCATTCCCCCCAGCCCCACGGGCGACGAATCCAGCGACAGCGTCGACTCATTTGCGGGCCTGCCCACCACCGCCCTGCCCGACACCGAAACCGAGAGCGCCGAGATTTTTATCGGCGAACTGGGCAAATGGCTGGAAGTGCGCACCCGTTACCTGAGCTGGGTCGACGGTCGCCTGGCGCAGATGGTGATTGCCACCGACATCACCTCGCGCCGTCTGGCCGAAGAGCAGGCCGCCACCCAGCAAGAACGCGCCCAGAACGCCAGCCGCCTCATCACCATGGGTGAAATGGCCTCCAGCGTGGCCCATGAGCTGAACCAGCCACTCACCGCCATCAACAACTATTGCAACGGTATGGTGTCGCGCATCAAGGCGCAGCAAATCACCGAAGAAGACCTGCTCGGTGCTCTCGAAAAAACCGCCCGCCAAGCCCAGCGCGCGGGCCAAATCATTCAGCGCATTCGGGCCTTTGTGAAGCGCAGCGAACCCAACCGCTCTCCCTCCGAGATCAGCCTGATGGTGGCCGAGGCGGTGGAGCTGGCCGAGATCGAGCTGCGCCGTTTCAATGTGCGACTGAACCCCTACGTAGCCGAGCGGCTGCCACTGTTGTTGGTGGACCCGATTTTGATTGAGCAGGTGCTGGTCAACCTGCTGCGCAACGCGGCCGAATCCATCGACATCGCGAGTCGCCCAACGGCGGGCCGGTTGATCGAACTGCGCGTGGCACCGAGGCAGATCGAGGGCAAGCAGGTGGTCGAGTTTTCGGTGCAAGACACGGGCAAAGGCCTGGCCCCTGAAGTGATGGATCGGCTGTACGAAGCCTTCTATTCCACCAAGGCCGACGGCATGGGCATTGGCTTGTCGTTGTGCCGCTCCATCGTGGAGTCGCACCTGGGACGGATGACCGCTGAGAACATCTACAATGGCGCAGCCGTGGTTGGGTGCCGTTTTTCATTCTGGATTCCGCTGACCGAATTGGCCATTTCCAGACCCCGCACCCCCATGCAAAGCAACTAGAAAATTGGACACAACCGAATGAGCTTGATTCCCAAAAAAGGCACCGTGTATGTGGTGGACGACGACGAGGCGGTGCGGGACTCCCTGCAATGGCTGCTCGAAGGCAAAGGCTACCGGGTGCGCTGCTTTGAATCAGCAGAGTCATTCCTCAGCCGCTACGACGCCCGCGAAGTCGCTTGCCTGATCGTCGACATCCGCATGGCTGGCATGACCGGGCTGGAGCTGCAAAACCGCTTGCTCGAAGCCCGCTCGCCCTTACCCATCGTGTTCATCACCGGCCACGGCGACGTGCCCATGGCCGTGGACACCATGAAAAAAGGCGCCATGGATTTCATCCAAAAGCCTTTCAATGAAGAGCAACTGGTGGGCTTGGTGGAGCGCATGCTGGACCACGCCAAAGATACTTTTTCTGACTACCAGTTGTCGGTCAGCCGCGACGCGCTGCTCTCCAAGCTCACGATGCGCGAATCGCAGGTACTTGAGCGCATCGTCGCCGGGCGGCTGAACAAGCAGATTGCCGACGATCTGGGCATCAGCATCAAAACCGTCGAAGCACACCGCGCCAACATCATGGAGAAGCTCAGTGCCAACACCGTCGCGGACCTCCTAAAAATCGCGCTGGGACAAAACGCCCCCAAAGTTTGACGCTCTTATTTTCATAGCTGCTTACGCCCGTCCCATGGGGGTTACGGGCGTTTTTTACTTCAAGAGACCCCTATGAGCACAGAACACATCGCAAAGATCATTGACGGCAACGCCCTGGCGGCCGAACTGCGCAGCGACGTCGCGCGCCGCACCGCCGTGCTGCGCAAAGGCGGCCTCACCCCCGGCCTGGCCGTGGTGCTGGTGGGCGACGACCCGGCCTCGCAGGTGTACGTGCGTAACAAGGTCAAGGCCTGCAATGACGCCGGCCTGCACTCGGTGCTGGAGCGCTACCCCGCCAACCTGACCGAAGCCGAGCTGCTGACACGCATTGACGAGCTCAACCAGGACAAGGGCATCCACGGCATTCTGGTGCAACTGCCACTGCCCGCGCACATCGACACGCACAAGGTGATTGAAGCCATCTCGCCGGCCAAAGACGTGGACGGTTTTCACGTCGCCAGCGCGGGTGCCCTGATGGTCGGCCAGCCCGGCTTTTGGCCCTGCACGCCGTATGGCTGCATGAAGATGCTGGAATCGATTGGCTACGACCTGCGCGGCAAGCATGCGGTCGTCATTGGCCGCAGCAACATTGTGGGCAAACCCATTGCGCTGATGCTGCTGCAAAAAAACGCCACCGTCACGGTGTGCCACAGTGCCACCGCCAACCTGAAGGCCATGACCCTGCAGGCCGACGTGATCGTGGCCGCCGTGGGCAAACGCAATGTGCTCACCGCCGACATGGTCAAGCCCGGTGCCGTGGTGCTGGACGTGGGCATTAACCGCAATGAAGAAGGCAAACTCTGCGGCGACGTCGACTTTGCCGGTGTGAGCCAGGTCGCCAGCTACATCACCCCCGTACCCGGTGGTGTAGGCCCCATGACCATCACCATGCTTTTGGTCAACACCCTGGAAGCCGCCGAACGCGAGGCCAACAAAGCATGAATCCACTTTTGCGCTTTGATGCGCTTCCCCTGTTTGACCAGATTCAACCCGCGCATGTAGAGCCTGCGATCGACCAACTGTTGGCGCAAGCCAGTGTGGCACTTGAAGCGGTGACCGCGGCCGACTTCCCCGCCGAATGGAATGCCATTGCCCGCACGCTGGACGTCGCCACCGAACAACTGGGCACCGCCTGGGGCGCGGTGAACCACCTCAACAGCGTGGCCGACACACCCGAGCTGCGCGCCGCCTACAACGCTGCCTTGCCCAAAGTGACCGAATTCTGGACCCGCCTGGGTGCGGACGAGCGCTTGTTTGCCAAGTACAAAGCCATTGACACCGCCTCCTTGAATAAAGAGCAATTGCAGGCCCACAAAAATGCGGTGCGCAACTTTGTATTGGGTGGTGCCGACCTGGTGGGCGAGGCTCGTACCCGCTTTGCCGAAATTCAGGAAAAGCAAGCCGAGCTGAGCCAAAAGTTCAGCGAAAACACGCTCGATGCCACCGACGCGTTTAGCTACTACGCCACTGCCGACGAACTTGCGGGCGTGCCCCAGGACGTGCAGCAAACCGCGCTGGCTGCGGCCCAAGCCGAAGACAAGCCAGGCTACAAACTCACCTTGAAGATGCCGTGCTACCTGCCGGTGATGCAGTTCGCCACCCGCAGCGCCCTGCGTGAAACGCTGTACCGCGCATACGTGACCCGCGCCTCCGACCAGGCCATCGGCGACAGCCAGAAGTTCGACAACAGCGAGAACATTCGCGCCATCCTGGCCCTGCGCCTGGAAGAAGCCAAGCTGCTGGGTTACCCCAACTTTGGCGCGGTCTCGGTCGTGCCCAAGATGGCCGACTCCACCGACACCGTGATCAGTTTCCTGCGTGACCTGGCCCACAAAGCCCGACCCTTTGCCGAAAAAGACCTGGCCGATTTGCGTGCCTTTGCCCAAGAATCGCTGGGCCTGGACAATCCCCAACCGTGGGACTGGCCCTATGTAAGCGAAAAGCTCAAAGAAGCGCGCTACGCCTTCAGCGAGCAAGAGGTTAAGCAGTACTTCACGGCACCCAAGGTATTGGCAGGCCTTTTCAAGATTGTGGAAACCCTCTTTGACGTGGCGATCAGCCGCGACAGTGCGTCCGTGTGGCATAGCAGCGTCGAGTTTTACCGCATCGAGCGCAGCACGCCGCAAGGCCTGCAGCTGGTCGGTCAGTTTTACCTGGACCCGTCTGCCCGCAGTGGCAAACGCGGTGGTGCCTGGATGGATGACGTGCGCACCCGCTGGCTGCGCCCCGACAACGGCAAACTGCAAACCCCGGTAGCGCACCTGGTCTGCAATTTTGCCGACGGTGTCGATGGCAATCCCCCGCTGCTCACGCACGACGATGTCACCACCCTGTTCCACGAGTTTGGCCACGGTCTGCACCACATGCTGACCCAGGTGAACGAGCACGACGTGTCAGGCATCAGCGGCGTCGAGTGGGATGCCGTCGAGTTGCCCAGCCAGTTCATGGAAAACTTCTGTTGGGAGTGGAGCGTGCTGCAGCACATGACGGCCCACGTGGACACGGCAGCCCCCCTGCCCCGCGCCTTGTTCGACAAAATGCTGGCGGCCAAAAACTTCCAGAGCGGCATGCAGACCTTGCGGCAAATTGAATTTTCGCTGTATGACATGCTGCTGCACACCAGCCACGACCCGGCACAAGATTTCATGCCGCTGCTCAATACCGTGCGCCAAGAAGTGGCCGTTCTGCAGCCACCGGCCTGGAGCCGCACGGCCCACACCTTCAGCCACATCTTTGCGGGGGGGTACGCCGCAGGCTACTACAGCTACAAATGGGCGGAGGTGCTCTCCGCCGATGCCTATGCCGCGTTTGAAGAAACCGCTGCCCCCGATGGCACGCCCAGCGTCGAGACCGGCCGCCGATACCGCGAGTCCATTCTGGAAGCCGGTGGAAGCCGCCCCGCCATGGAGTCGTTTAAAGCTTTTCGCGGTCGTGCGCCCACCTTGGATGCGCTGCTGCGCCACCAGGGCATGACGGCGTAAACTGTGATCAGATTCAGGAGCCCCTCCATGAAAAGCATGAAACGTCAGACCCTTGCACCCCTGCTGGCCAGCGTCGCCCTGCTGGCTTCGCTTGCCTCGGCACAGGCGCAAACCATCTACCGCATCGTGGGCGCGGATGGCCGGGTCACCTTCTCCGACAAACCTCCGGTGTCGCAGGACCAGGGCAAGGTTGCAGGCACGGGTGTCGGCGCAGCGGGCGCTGCTTCTTCGACCGCGCTGCCATTTGAGTTGCGCCAGGTGGCCTCCAAATACCCGGTCACGCTGTACACCTCGTCGGACTGTTCGCCCTGTGGTGCGGGCCGTAACCTGTTATCTGGCCGCGGCGTGCCGTTCAGCGAGCGCACTATCACCACCCCGGAAGATGCGGCCGCGCTGCAACGCCTGACCGGTGAAAACTCGCTGCCCATGCTCACCCTCGGCGGGCAACGCATCAAAGGCTTTTCGGATGTGGAGTGGACGCAGTACCTCGACGCGGCGGGCTATCCCCGGGCGTCTATGCTGCCATCGGGCTATAAGAACGCCGCCGCCGCTCCGTTGGTCGCCGTGCAAAAACCGGCAGAGCGCAAACCCGAGCCGGTTCCAGCGCCTGTTGAACCGACTCCGGTGGCAGAACCCGGCCCGTCCAACCCCGCTGGAATTTCGTTCTAAGTCTGGTTTAAAAGGTCAGCGTCTTCACGCCGCTGGCTGTCCCCAGCAGGCACACCTGGGCACGCTGAAAAGCAAACACCCCCACCGTCACCACGCCAGGCCACTGACTCACCTCGGCCTCAAACGCCAACGGATCGGTGATTTGCAGACCCAGCACATCGACAATGTGTTGGCCGTTGTCCGTCACCAGCGGTTGGCCGTCCTTCAGGCGCACCGTGCCCACACCGCCCTTGGCCGCAAACTGTGCAATCACCCGCTGCGTCGCCATGGGAATCACTTCCACTGGCAGCGGGAACTTACCCAGTGTTTGCACCAGCTTGGAGTCGTCGGCGATGCACACAAATTTGGCGCTTTGCGCGGCCACAATTTTCTCGCGGGTGAGCGCCGCGCCACCGCCCTTGACCATGTTGCCGTGGCCATCAATCTCGTCGGCACCGTCGATGTAGACCGAGAGGTGGTCCACCTCGTTGGAGTCGAACACTTTGATGCCCAGCGCTAAAAGACGCTCAGTGCTGGCCACCGAGCTGGACACCGCGCCTTTGATCTGATCTTTCATGGTCGCCAGCGCGTCGATGAACTTGTTGACGGTGGAGCCGGTGCCCACGCCGACGATGTCGCCGGGCACGACGTATTGAAGCGCGGCCTGGCCGACCAGGGTTTTGAGTTCGTCTTGCGTTAGTGCGGTGGTGGGTGCTGGAGTTGGGGTGGTGGTCATCAGGGACAATCGGGGGAGTTAAAGAATTACTGCAGGAATTATCCACAATGTCTCTCGTGCCCTATAGCCTGGCCCGCCGTATTTTGTTTGCCATGGACCCCGAAGTGGCCCACGACCTCACCATGGCCGGTCTAGCCGCTACCCAGGGCAACCCGCTCAAGATCGCCTATTGCGCAAGTCGGGTGGACGACCCCATCGAACTCGCCGGGCTGCGCTTTCCCAACCGCGTCGGCATGGCGGCGGGGCTGGACAAGAACGCCCGCTGTATCGACGGCCTGGGTGCCATGGGCTTTGGCTTTGTCGAGGTCGGCACCGTCACCCCCAAAGGCCAGCCGGGCAACCCCAAGCCGCGCATGTTCCGCCTGCCCGAAGCCAACGCCCTGATCAACCGCCTGGGCTTCAACAACGACGGGCTGGAGGCCTTTGTGGCCAATGTGCAGCGCTCGGCCCTGCGCCGCGACAAAAACCCGGCCCTGCTGCTGGGCTTGAACATCGGCAAGAACGCCGCCACGCCGATCGAAAACGCCACCGACGACTACCTGACCTGCCTGGACGGCGTCTACCCCCACGCCGACTACATCACCGTCAACATCTCCAGCCCCAACACCAAGAACCTGCGCGCCCTGCAAAGCGACGAAGCGCTGGACGCCCTGCTGGGCGCGATTGCCGAGCGCCGCGAAACCTTGGCCCGCGAACACGGCCAACGCAAACCCATCTTTGTAAAAATTGCGCCCGACCTGAACGCTGCGCAGGTCGACGTCATCGCCGCTACGCTCAAGCGCTACGGCACCAGTGCTAACGGCCAGGCCAATAACGACTGGGGCGTGGTCGCCACCAACACCACGCTCAACCGCGATGCTGTCAAGGGCATGGCCCATGCAGAGGAAACCGGCGGCCTCTCCGGCGCGCCAGTGCTGGCACTGAGCAATGCCGTCATCCGCCAGCTGCGCACGGCGCTGGGCAAAAGCTTCCCCATCATCGGGGTGGGCGGTGTCATGAGCGGTGCGGACGCGGTCAGCAAAATCAAGGCCGGTGCCGACGTGGTGCAAATTTATACGGGCCTGATTTACAAAGGCCCGGAGCTGGTGCGTGAGGCAGCCTTGGCAATCCGCAACAACAAAGGCAAATAGGCCCGTAGCCCCCGTGGATAGTGCGTAAGCAGCTACTTTTTTAATAGCAATTTAGTCACCGTAAAACTTGATGGTGTTGCGCCCAGCGTCTTTGGCCCGGTACATCGCGGCATCGGCCCACTTCAAAATGTCCGCCTGCGCGGCATTTTGGCTGGCGAAAACCACCACGCCAATACTGGCGCTGCAACGGTGCTCCAGGGCGAATGCACCCTGCCCTGTCTGTTCAATGTTTAAGGTGTAATTGGCCGCCAGCGACACTCGAATTTTCTCCGCAACCGCTCCGGCTTGTTCCGTGGATACACCGCGATCCGTGTCCAACTGGCTCAGCAGCACCACGAATTCATCGCCGCCAAAGCGCACCACGGTGTCCACCTCACGCACACAGTTGGTCAGGCGCTTGGCCACTTCGATCAACAGCAAATCGCCCGAAGCGTGGCCATGCAGGTCGTTGAGTTGTTTGAAGTTGTCCAGATCCAAAAACATCAGTGCGCAGTAGCAGCCGCTGCGCTTGCTGGAAGCGATCGCCTGGGCCAACCGGTCGTCCAGCAAACGGCGGTTGGGCAACTCCGTCAAGCTGTCATAAAACGCCAGCTTGCGCGCCTGTTCTTCCAGCGCCTTGCGCTCGCTGATGTCCGAGAACAGCGCCACAAACTGACACGCGGCCCCGTGCTCATCGCGCACCACACTGATGGTGAGGTGCTCGGGGTACACATCGCCGTTTTTGCGGCTGTTCCAGATTTCACCGCTCCAGAAATCGTTGGCATGCAAGTCATGCCACAGGCCCGCGTAAAACAACGGATCGTGCTTATTTGATCTGAGAATGCGCGGGCTCTTCCCCAGCACTTCGTCGCGGCTGTAACCGGTGATGCTGCTGAACGTCTGGTTGACATCGATGATCAAGCCGCCGGCATCGGTAATCATGATCCCTTCGCGGGCATGGATAAACACACTGGCCGCGAGCCGGAGTTGTTGTTCGCTGCGCTTGCGCTCGGTGATGTCGGTCTTGACGCCGACATAGTGCGACACCACACCGTTGCCATCCCGAATGGGCGCAATCTGGGATTCTTCCCAGTAAATTTCGCCGTTCTTGCGCTGGTTGATCAACTCGCCCTTCCACACCTGGCCCCGCAACAGCGTGTCCCACATGTCGCGGTAGGTAGCGCTGCTGGTCTGCCCGGACTGTAGAAAGCGCTGGTTTCTGCCCATCACTTCCGATGCGGCATAACCAGTGACATCCGTAAACCGCTGGTTGACATACTCCAGGCAGGCATCCAGATTGGTGATGACCACGGAGGCGGGGCTTTGCTCGACGGCGACGACCAGTTTGCGCAAATGGTCACGCTGCAACTGGACCTCTTTGCGCAGATGCTCGCGCTCCAGCAGGTTGCGAATGCGCTGGCGCGCGACCGGTATTTTGATCGGCTTGGTGATGTAGTCGGCGGCACCGAGTTGCAAACCCGCCACCTCCGATTCCATCTGGTCCATGGCGGTGACAAAAATGACCGGAATGTGTTTGAGCGCAGGGTCCGCGACCAGGCGTCTGAAGGTCTCGAAACCATCCACCTCCGGCATCATGATGTCGAGCAAAATCAAATCCGGCGGGTTGTGAAGTGCCAGTGCCAGGCCGGCAGGTCCGGAGGTGGCAATCTGCAATTCATACTCACTCTCCAGTGCCGCACCCAAGGTCAATAAATTGGCAGGGTTGTCGTCAATGGCCAGAATCCGGGCGCGGGGGGTGGTCATGACTTTTGACTTTCAACGTGGGTTTCTTGCATGCTGACCATTCCGTGCAGTCGCTCCAGCACCTGTGCAAAACGCAGTTCTTGCAAGGGCACTTGCAGCGCCGCAATGTCGGCCTCCAGCACCGTGCCTTGAACCAACTCCTGCAGTTTGCTAAAGCTGCCTATAGCAGCATACCGATTATTCGCAAGCAGGGGGCTCAACGCTTGCACCAGCGCAACAAAGGCCACGGTATCCAGTGCCCTGCTGGCAGGCGCATTGGCTGGCTTGGTCTGCAGCCATTGCAGGAGTGCGGTCTTAAGCGCCCCCAGAGCAATCGGTTTGGTCAGAAAGTCGTCCATGCCAACCGCCAAACAACGCTGACGGTCTTCTTCAAACGCATCGGCAGTCAGGGCAATGATGGGGCTGCGCGGTTGTGCGTTGGCCAGCTCCCACGCACGGATTTTTAGCGTGGCGTCGTACCCGTCCAATTCCGGCATGTGCAGGTCCATCAGGATCAGGTCGAATTTTTCGCCCGAACCACGTTGGCAGATGGCATCCACCGCCTTTTGTCCATTGCCCACCAGCGTAATGGTCAGCCCCAGTCGGGCCAGCAGGGATTCGATCACCTTGGCGTTGATGGCATTGTCTTCGGCCACCAGCAGGTGGCCCTTCATGGCGCTCCCCGCATCCAGGGCTTTGGCCTGGCCTTGCGCGGACCGGTCCGATTGGCGGCTGTCCTGCGTCGGGTCGGCCAGCTGAACCGGCACCCTAAACCAGAACCGGGAACCCTGGTCGATTTGGCTCTCCACGCCCACCTCACCGCCCATGGCAAGCGTCAGGTTGCGGACGATCGAAAGGCCCAGCCCGGACCCACCAAACTCCCGCGTGGTGGAACTATCGGTTTGCGAAAACGGTTTGAACAACAGACCTTGTTTGTCTACGGGAATCCCCGGCCCGGAATCGCTGACCGAAAACTCCAGCACAGCCCGGTGATCATCTTGCCGCAACACTTTGCCCTCCAAGCGCACCTGCCCTTGGCGGGTGAATTTGATGGCGTTGCCCACCAGGTTATTCAGCATTTGGCGCAGCCGGTACGCGTCGGCCAGATAGCGTTGGTCGGTCTGGCCCAACCACTGAAAATCAAGCTGCAAGCCTTTGGCCTGGGCGGCACCGGAAAACAGCGTGCTGATCTCGCTGAGCATGTGCACCGGCTGAAACACGATCGGATCCAGTGCCAATTTGCCGGACTCAATTTTTGACAAATCCAGAATGTCATTGAGAAGCGTCATCAGCGTCTGACCGCTGGACAGGATGGTGCGTGCGCAATTGATGCGCTCCTGGTCGTTCAAGTCATGCGCCAACAGCAGTTGCGCCATACCCAACACACCATTCATGGGCGTGCGTATTTCGTGGCTCATGGTCGCCAAAAATCGGCTCTTGGCCAGGTTGGCGGTTTCCGCTTGCAACTTGGCCAGACTCAGCTCCTGTGCCGCCGTATGCTGGAAACGCAAGGCCTGCAAGTGACCGTTGTAGCCCTGAATCAATTGCAAGACTTCCGCCTTGGCATGCCCCGTCGGCAGCCGGTTGTGTGGCGCATCCGGGTTTTGCGCAATGGCCCCGAAGCCCTCAGATACCGACCGTATGGGCCAGACCACGGTCTTGGCGAAGTAGCCGGTGAACAGCGCCATGGCCAGGACCGCCAGCAACACCAGCCCAAACGAGACAAACGCCAATTGATTGATCTTGCGGGTCAA
>JBEEJM010000385.1:0-19962 GCA_041169205.1 Pseudomonadota bacterium
GCCAAAGACGGGTTTGCCCGCATGGCGGCGTTCTATGCCGAGCGGGCCCGAGGCGGCGTGGGCCTGATCGTGACCGGCGGCATTGCCCCCAATGACCGGGGCCGCCCCATGCCTGGTGGCGCACGCATGACCACGCAGGAGGAGGCCGACAAGCACCAGGTGGTGACGCAGGCGGTGCACGACGCGGGGGGCAAGATTTGCATGCAAATACTGCACTTTGGCCGCTACGCCTACCACCCCGAACTGGTAGCGCCCAGTGCGCTCAAAGCGCCCATCAACCCGTTTCGCCCCCATGCGCTGACTACCGAGGAAATTGAGCAAACCATAGACGACTACGCCCGCGCAGCAGGCCTGGCCCAGAGTGCAGGCTACGACGGGGTCGAGATCATGGGCTCCGAGGGGTACCTGATCAACGAATTTGTGGCCCAGCAATCCAACCAGCGCGACGACGCCTGGGGTGGGTCGTATGAAAACCGCATTCGCTTTCCGCTGGAGATCGTGCGCCGCACGCGGGCCCGGGTGGGCGCGAACTTCATCATCATCTTCCGATTGTCCATGCTCGATCTGGTGGAGGGCGGCTCTACCAAGGAAGAGGTGGTGCAACTGGCGCAGCAGCTTGAAAAAGCCGGTGTCACTATTCTGAACACCGGTGTGGGCTGGCACGAGGCACGCATTCCCACCATCGCCACCAAGGTACCGCGCGCGGCCTACGCGTGGGTCACGCAGCAGCTCAAGGGCAAGGTCGGCATTCCGCTGGTAGCCACCAACCGCATCAACACGCCCGAAGTGGCAGAGCAGGTGCTGGCCGATGGCATGGCCGATATGGTGTCCATGGCGCGCCCCTTTCTGGCGGACGCCGACTTTGTGCGCAAGGCCGCAGAGGGCAAAGCGGACCAGATCAACACCTGCATTGGCTGCAATCAGGCCTGTCTGGACCACACTTTTGGCGGAAAAATCACGTCGTGCCTGGTGAACCCGCGCGCCTGCCACGAAACGCTGCTGCAGGTAGTGCCTGCTGTGAACCCTGGTCGGGTGGCGGTGGTCGGTGCCGGGCCTGCGGGGCTGGCGTTTGCCACCACAGCGGCACAGCGGGGTTTTGACGTGACGCTGTTTGATGGCGCTGCAGAGATTGGTGGCCAGTTCAATGTGGCCAAGCAGGTTCCGGGCAAAGAAGAGTTTTACGAGACCCTGCGCTACTTCGGCAAACAGCTGGAGTTGACGGGGGTAAAGGTTCAACTCGGCCGCAAAGTTTCGGCGCAAGAACTGGTGGCTGCGGGCTACACACAGGTGGTGCTGGCCACGGGCGTGACCCCGCGCTTGCCAGAGATGGAGGGCATTCACCATCCCAAGGTCGTCGGCTATCTGGATGTGCTGCGCGACAAGTGCGTGGTCGGCAAAACCGTGGCCCTGATTGGCGCGGGTGGCATTGGGTTTGACGTTGCCGAATACCTGCTACATGAAGGCACCAGCCCCAGCCTGGACAAGGCCAAGTTTTTTGCCGAGTGGGGTGTTGACACGTCATACGCGCAGCGCGGTGGCCTACAGCCCGCGCACATCGAGGCGAGCCCGCGCAAGGTCTACCTGCTGCAGCGCAAGGCCAGCAAAGTAGGGGATGGCCTGGGCAAGACCACGGGCTGGATTCACCGCACCTCGCTCAAGAACCGGCAGGTGGAAATGGTCGCTGGCGTGACCTACCGCAAGGTGGACGACGCAGGCCTGCACATCACCGTGGGTGACAAGGAGATGACCATTCCGGCTGACACCGTGGTGGTGTGTGCCGGGCAAGACCCGCAGCGCGCGTTGCAGGCGGAGCTGGTGGCCGCAGGCTGCACGGTGCACCTCATTGGCGGTGCCGACAAGGCCGCCGAGCTGGATGCCAAACGCGCCATCAAGCAGGGCACTGAGCTGGCGGTGGCCTTGGGTGATTTGCCGACCGCAGCCCCCAAAGCGGGCGCAGCCCCCACGTTAGCGCAGTCGCTGCCCGCACCGGTGGCGGCCAGCCTGAAGTTGTGGCACCAGATGATGGAGAGCAAAGACCTCGGCGAGCTGGCCAGTATCCTGCACCCCAAGGCAGTGTTCCGTTCCCCCATGGCGCACACGCCTTACCCGAGCGCGCAAGCAGTGCAGCTCTTTTTGAGCAATGTGATTCAGGTGTTCGAGAATTTCACCTACCACCGCGAACTCGCCAGTGCCGACGGCCTGAATCTGGTGTTGGAATTTAGCGCCACGGTCAACGGCAAAGAAATCAAAGGTATCGACTTGGTGCAATTCGATTCTGAGGGCAAGATATTGGACTTCGAGGTGATGGTGCGCCCCATGAGCGGGCTGCAAGCCTTGGGTGACGAAATGGGCAAGCGCATGGCACCTTACATTGCCATGATGAAGCCTGCCAAGGCTCAATAGGAGACACCATGCAGTTTGAAACCCTCAGTGTCACACTGGAAGACCACATCGCCACGGTCCGCCTGAACCGGCCCGACAAGGCCAACGCCATGAACGCCACGATGTGGCAAGAAATTCGCCAGGCTTTTGAATGGGTGGACCGTACGCCCGAGGCGCGCGTGGCTGTGCTAGCCGGTGAGGGCAAGCTGTTTTGCGCAGGCATCGACCTGCAGATGGTGATGGGCTTGAACAGCCAGATTGCCAACGACTGCGATGGCCGCGCCCACGAAGCCATGCGCCGCGTGATTCTGGAGCTCCAAGACACTTTGACCAGTCTGGAGCGCTGCCGCAAGCCGGTGCTGGCGGCTATCCACGGCGGCTGCATCGGCGGTGCCATCGACCTCATCACCTGCGCGGACATGCGTTACGCCAGTAGCGATGCGTACTTCAGCATCAAGGAAATCGACATTGGCATGACGGCCGACGTGGGCACCTTGCAGCGCCTGCCCAAGCTGGTGGGCGAGGGTATCACCCGCGAACTGGCCTACACCGGGCGCAGGTTCGAGGCGGAAGAAGCGCGCCAAATAGGCCTGGTGAACCGGGTGTATGCGAGCCGCGAGGCGCTGTACGCCGGTGTGCAGGAGATAGCGGCCAGCATTGCAGCCAAGTCGCCTTTGTCTATTCGCGGTACCAAAGAAATGATCACCTATGCCCGTGACCACAGCGTGGCCGACGGTCTGAACTATGTCGCCACCTGGAACGCCGCCATGCTGATGAGCCAGGATTTGTCGGAAGCCATGGCGGCCAACGCGGCGAAGCGGCCCCCCGTCTTCCGCGATTGACCCTGGGTGTCGGACCGGCACCCGAACTAGGGTGCGCACTCCAAAGGTGTCATGCAGAATGCGCCCTAGACCTATAAAACCAGGAGCCCTGCTTTGATTTCTGATCTGACAACTGATTCCCTGCGCGCCGCAGGCTTGGGGGCTCTGATGAAGGGCGTAGGGCTGCTGACCCGCTTTATGCCGATTCCCCAACCCACGCTGTTGGTAGGCCCCGGCTCCAGCGGTCGGCTCGGGCAGGCGGTGGCAGGGTTTGGGCATTCCAAAATCCTGATCGTCACCGACAGCATTATTTCCAAATTGGGGCTGCTCAAAGACCTGACCGACGCGCTAACGGCCGGTGGTGCCGAATATGTGGTGTTTGATGAGATCACCCCGGATGCGCCCATCCCCCTGATCGAGCGAGGCATTGCCTTTTACCGCGAACACGAATGTGACGCCATCGTGGCATTTGGAGGCGGCTCGTCGATGGATGCGTCCAAAGCGATTGCGGTGTCCATCTCCAACCCCAAGCCCTTGCGCAAGCTGGCGGGGTATCTCAAGGGCTTGCGTGCGCCGGTCAGTATTTATGCAGTGCCCACTACTGCCGGTACCGGGTCGGAAGTGACGGTGGCCGCTGTGATATCGGACCCCGAGCGCCATTCCAAATTGGTGATCGTGGACCCCCGCATGGTGCCCAAGATGGCCGCGCTAGACCCGAACCTGATGACGGGTTTGCCGCCCCATATCACTGCTGCCACCGGCATCGATGCGCTGACCCACGCCATTGAGGCCTTTGTGGGCAACTGGTGCACGCCCTATACCGACGGTATGGCTTTGTCCGCGGTGGGTTTGATATTTGAGAACCTGCGCACGGCCTACACCGATGGAAAGAACTTGGAGGCCCGTGAAAAAATGTCTCTGGCCTCCACCTATGCGGGCTTTGCATTCACCCGCGCCAATGTCGGCTATGTGCACGCCATTGCCCACCAGTTTGGTGGCAAGTACCACACGCCGCATGGGCTGGCCAACGCCATCATGTTGCCCAGGGTGTTGAAGTTTTCCGCCCCAGCCATTGCAGAACGCTTGGCCTTGCTGGCGGTGCGTGCGCGGGTCGGCACTGAAGACGAAGCAACCGACGTGCTGGCACAGAAGTTTTTGGACGCGGTGGATGCGCTGAACAAAGACTTGGGTATTCCCACCGTGCTGGACGCGCTGCAAGAAGCAGATATTCCCGCGTTGGCCAAAGCCGCGTGCCATGAAGCCCACACCGGCTATCCCGTGCCGCGCTACATGACGCAAGACATTTGCGAAGACATCATTCGTCAGGCGCTTCCAGTCAAAGTAGTCGCAGCAGTGGCTACCAAAGCGCCGCGCAAAACAACGCGAAAAACGGCGTAATGCCTGCGGTATCGCTCCATCAATAAACACCATAAAGAGGAACAACGGGATGAAAAAAGTACTGACAGTGACCCTGGGCTCGTCCAAGCAAGATTTTGAGTTCACCACTGATTTTCTGGGCCAGGTTTTTTCCGTCAAACGCATGGGTGCGGATGACGACACGGGCAAAGCCTGGGAGCTGATGCGACGCCAGCAGGCGTCGGTCGATGCCATCGGCTTGGGGGAAATTGGCGACCACTACCAGGTGGGCTTGCGCACCGTGGTGAACAAAGAAACCCATCGCCTGCTCAATGTGGTGACCCGTGTACCGGCAACCACTGGGGCCACTTTGCGCCGTCTGTTGCAAGTGCGTGCAGTGCGCTATGTGCAAAAAGAACTGGGTAATTATTTCAATAACAACCTGATCTTGTTTTTGTCAGGCATGCGCAACTACGACATGGCCGTGGCCCTGTCGGACTACAGTAAAAATCTGAGTTTTGCAGACGCATTGTTTCAAACGGGTGCACCCGCCATGCTGACTTCGCTGGAGCAGCTGGAGCTGTATGCCAAGGGCAGCGAGTGGATGTTGTCGGGCAGGTCGGGAGAGTTGTTGGAAGCCTCTTTGTCAGCTTTCAAGAGCATCCGCATTGCTGGCGTGGTGGCCAAATCCCACGTGATCGTGGGCACGTTTGCCGAGATTAAAGCAGTGGGCAATTCGACCAATCTGGCCGGTAAGACGCTGATTACTTCGGCCGTAGACGATGAGCGCATGGCTTTCTTCACCAAGTGCAACGTGAATTTGGTGGTGGACGTGTCCCCCAAACTGTTTGAGAAAGTGGTGGGTATCAACACCATCGAGGCCATGATTTTGGCCGCGCTGGAGAAGTCGCCGGCAGAGGTGTCTGACGACGACTTTGAGGAAATTCTCAACGAGCTCGATATCAAGCCGCGTCTTTTGCACCCCACGGGAAAATTCCGCAATATCCGCCGCTTTGCGTTTGTGATTCATCCCTTGAGCCAAAACTACATTCGCAACGCCTTCCCGATTCCAAAGTCCACCCCCAAGTTTGTTATGGACAAGGTGGAAACTTTGGCTGCGCACATGCCCCCCATGGTGTATTGCAAGATGGAAAACATCGTGTCGCCCACCGGGGCTGAGGCCGAGGGCTGGCTGATTTCGGTGGGGGGGACGCCCAAAGAAATGCTGTCTCGCAGCCCGGAGTTCACCTACCGCCGCTTGCTGCATGCGTCCAAAATTGCTGAGAAAATGGGCGCGCAAATCATGGGCTTGGGTGCCTTTACCAAAGTAGTGGGTGATGCCGGTGTGACGGTGGCGCGCCGCTCAAGCCTGCCTATTACGACGGGCAACAGTTACTCGGCTTCGGGCGCACTGTGGGCTGCAGCAGACGCGATGCGCCGCATGGGCTTGTTGAAAATCAACGCGCACAACAAAAAAGTGGCGGCCAAGACGATGGTGATTGGTGCGTCGGGCTCCATCGGTTCGGTGAGTGCCAGGTTGCTCGCCATGTCGTTCGACGAGGTCTATCTGGCAGGGCGCACCTTGAGCAAGCTCGATGAACTCAAAGCATCCATCCTGAAAGAGACACCCGATGCCAAGGTGTTCACCACGATTGACTACAACGATTTGCTCTCTGAAATGGACATGATCGTGACCTCCACCTCGGGGGCGGGCAAAGAAATTCTCGACATCATGCGGGTCAAGCCTGGTTGTGTGATTACCGATGTGGCGCGCCCGCTGGACTTACCTGCCGCCGATGTGGCCAAACGCCCCGACGTGCTGGTGATCGAGTCGGGCGAGATTGACCTGCCTACCAAGGTGAAAGGGCTCAAGAGCATCGGCTTGCCACCCAATGTGATTTACGCCTGCCTTGCAGAGACCATCGTGCTCGCGCTGGAGGGTCGCTTTGAGGTCTTCACGGTGGGGCGTGACACCGAATGGGAAAAGGTCAAAGAGATCTACAAACTCGGCCTCAAGCACGGCATGAAGCTGGCCGCAATTTCCGGTGTGAATGGCGTATTCAGCGATGAAGCGATTACAAAAGTCGTCACGCTGGCCAAGAAAGCACGCTTGACTTGGAAAGATGGTGGCAATGCGAAAACGGTGAAACCTGCGCCTAAGAAAGCGCCTGTAAAAAAGGCAGCGGCATCACCAGCGGCAGCCGCAAAACCCGCAGTGCCAAAGAAGGTTGTTGCTAAAAAAGCCGCTGCCAAAAAAGTGGCAGTGAAAAAACCTGCCGCGAAAAAGACAATCGCCCGTAAAGCGACTTAAGCGTTACTTGGTTGCGGTTCCGGCTGCCAGGGCGGCCGCCCGCAGCTTGTCTTTTTTGCTGGGCCGTTGGCCCTTGATGCCCCCATTGAGCTGAGGGTCGGTTGCGGGTGCGGCTTCAGTGGGTTCAAACCCTGCTATCTCTTCACGGGCCACGGGCATTCCTTGGCGACGTTCAATCAGGCGAAAGTGAGCCTCGGTGCCGGCACTGACAAAACTGATGGCCAAGCCCGCATGGCCCGCGCGTCCAGTTCGGCCAATCCGATGGGTGTAATCCACCGCAGAGCGCGGCAGGTCGTAATTCACCACGACGGGCAACTGGGCGATGTCGAGCCCACGGGCCGCCATATCCGTGGCCACCACAACGGTCAGGCGCGAGGCTTTGAAATCTTGGAGAACCTGGGTGCGTTTGCCTTGGCTGAGTTCCCCGTGGAAGGGCTCTGCATTCAGACTCGCTTTGCGCAATTTGTCCGCCACGATCTCTGCCGCATGCTTGGTGGCCACGAAGACCAGAACGCGGTCCCAGCCCGACGTTTCGATCAGCTTCCGGAGCAACTGTGTCCTGCGTGCGGGGTCTACCGCGATGGCGCGCTGTTGAATGTCCAATGGCTGCACTTCTTGCGCCGCGACTTCTACGCGAACCGGGTCGTTGAGCAATGTGCGTGCAAGGGTTTGCACCGGTGCCGGAAATGTGGCGGAGAAAAACAGGTTTTGTCGAACCGGCGGTATCAGTGTGAGGATTCTTTGGAGTTCTTCCGAGAATCCGAGGTCGAGCATGCGGTCCGCTTCGTCGAGTACCAAGGTGGAAACACCGGACAACGTTAGCGCGTTGTGATCAATCAAGTCCAGCAACCTGCCGGTCGTAGCGACAACCACGTCGGTGCCGCCACGCAAGGCCATCATTTGCGGGTTGATGGACACGCCACCAAAGACGACGCTCACTTTGAACGGTGTGGGCAGACGTTGCGCCAACGAAAGCAGGGTTTCACCCACTTGGACTGCGAGTTCTCGCGTGGGTACTAGCACCAGTGCTTGCGGTTGCCGGTTTTGTCCACGCGTGTGTGGGTTACCTCGCTGCAACAAAGGAAGTGCAAAAGCGAGGGTCTTGCCGGAGCCGGTTTGTGCCGTTGCCAGAATGTCGCGCCCCTGCAGCGCCGGCGGGATCGCGAGGGTTTGGATGCTGGTAGGGGTCTCGTAGCCCAGCGGCGTGAGAGCTTGGAGTAGGGCGGGGGACAGCCCCAGTTCGCTAAAAAGCATCAAAAGTGTTGTTTCACCTAGTTCAAGGCTGGATGGGATTGGCTGGGGATGGCTCAGTGCTCACACGCCGTGCGCCGTCAAAGCGCCGGTTCCAGTAGGCGATGCCCATGTCTTCCACCCGAACTTCTGCGCCGGGTTTGGGAGCGTGGATGAACTTACCATTGCCGACGTAAATTCCGACGTGGCTAAATGCCCGGCGCATCGTGTTGAAGAACACCAGATCACCGGGCTGCAAGTCGTCTTTGCCAATTTTTTGCGTGGCAGCGGCTTGTTGCGCTGCATTGCGCGGCAGGATCAGGCCCGCGGTCTGCTCAAACATGGCACGGACAAAGCCACTGCAGTCAAAGCCCGTCTCCAGGCTGCTTCCACCACGCTTGTAAGGAACGCCTAAAAACGTCATGGCGTTTCCCACCAATTCGGACGCTGTACTTTCCACTCGGGTACCCACATCTCCAATACGCTCAAGCAAACCACGGTCGGACAAGAAGCGCGATGTTTCCTCGCCTGACGCTGGCGGGGCCGCATGGCTCGACAGAGACAGACAAATCAGAACGAAAAACAAAGCAAAACGCATCCCCCATTGTACCGGTTGGCCCTTCATTCCTTGTAACCAGGATTCCGCCCCTAAAGCATGGGATGCCATGCGAAAATATGAACATCGTTTAATAAAAACGCATACCGATCATATTTATGATTTAATGAAAATTTATACAATGTGTCATTCAATTGGGTAAAAACAGGCATGGAAGCAAAGAATCGACGGCAACAAGCGATGGTGGACGCCCGGAAAGCGATGGTTCTTGCTGCGGCCAAAGCGGTATTTGCTCGGGTGGGCCTGGAGCGTGCCAGCATGCGGGAAATAGCGAAGCAAGCTGGATACACGCCGGGTGCGCTGTACGCCTACTTTGCAGGCAAACAGGAACTGTTGGCCGCAATACAGGAAGATTTGCTAAAACGTCTCGAAGTCGCCGTGCAGCAGGTCAAATCATCCAAAGGACCGCCCGGCCAAGTGCTTCTGCAAAAAGGCCAGGCGTGGTTAGCATTCTTTATTAGTCAGCCACGCGATCTCGAGCTCACGCTTTTTTTGCTTGCCGGTGCAGGCACCCGCGGGTTGCCGACCGACGCCACCCAGCGTTTGCATCGCCAAGTGCGGCAAACCTTGGAGCCAATACAGGGCGCACTCGTTAGTCTGGGGGCGTCCTCTTTTCAAGCCGAAGTGGAAATGGAAGCGCTGCTCGCGCACGGCATGGGCTTGTTGCTATCGCAGGACCCCAGCCGCCTGCAAGCCGCTGAACAGTCTCCGCAAGCGCTGTTTGGGCGCTATTTGCAAGATCTGGTGAGCCGATATCAGTCTGGAGTGACAGACGGGCGGTCGCTGCAAGTCGCCATTCCACAGAATGACCTCTTCGGGTAATGCCGTTGTTGGGCAGTCCGGATTCGGTATGCTTGGGTAAACTTTTGAAAGTCAATTTATGTTGCTCGAGTTAGAAGCCTCTCAGTTGGTCTTGGTCGACTACCAGATCCGCCTGATGCCTGTCATGCATGAGTCGGCCGCCGTGATTGCCAATGCGGTGCGTCTGGCGCGTATGGCGCAGGCATTGCAAGTGCCTACGTTCGTGACCCAGCAAAATCCCTCCAAACTGGGCGAAACCGTAGCGGAATTGCAGAACGCCCTTGCCGACAGCAAGATTCAAGTGCTGGGCAAGATGCAGTTCAGTGCGGTGGAAGAGGGCCTAGGAGAAATGCTGCGTCCGCCCGCTAAACCCGTGCAGGGCAACGCGCGCAGCTTGCCCAGGCATTTGCAGAAACCCGCAGGCGGCGGCTCTACCCGCGACACCATCGTTCTGGCCGGTTGCGAGGCGCACATTTGTTTACTGCAGACCGCGCTGGATCTGCTCGAAGATGAGTTCGATGTATGGGTGGTCACCGATGCCTGTAGTGCGCGCTCAGAGCGCAATCGCGATGCGGCTTTTGACCGTCTGGCCGGTGCTGGGGTGGAGCTGCTAACGACTGAAATGGTGGCGTTTGAGTGGCTGCGCACGGCCGAACACCCGCAGTTCAAGGAAATTCAGGCACTGATCAAGTAGGCCCGCATGGGCTTCAACCCGGTGCAATATTGCAATCGCGTTTGAGCAGCGCCATGGCGTCAAACAATGCGTAGTCGTGGTCGCTGAGCAAACGGGCTTGTGCATCTTGCATAAAGTCTTGCCACATTTGCAGGTAGTCGTTTTGGTATTGCGCGGGCGCGTTTCCCAAAATGTAGGCCGGTACCAGTTCTGGTTTCATGCCGGACTTGCGGATTTTTCGGATCAAGGTGGCGGCGGCCTTACTAGTTAACAGCGTCTTGTGTGCGCTGCCCGAGGCAATGCACAGAAAGAGGGTGAGCAGCGAGCCATCGTCACCGTGACCGCCGGTGGCTTTGTTCCATGACGCCGATGCCGCCCGGTCAAAGTCGTCCACCTCGTTCAAGGCATCTTCTACCCAGAAGTAGCGGCCCATAAAGGCAGGAGTTTGGTCAAAGAGCTTTCTGGTAGGCAAGGTGCTGTCCAGAATTTTCGGCAGATCCGCATGGATGGATTTGCGTACACCGTCGACGACCACTTTAAATTCAGCGGGCAGGTCTTTGGGCAGTGGAATGGTGAGGCTGGCAGTCTTGGATGCAGCGGCCTTCTTGCGCAGAGCAGCAATCGTTTTTTGAAATACGACCCAGTCAGGCAACTGGGTCTGGCGCGTCGCCAGCACCAGCAGAGCCGTGCGAATGACAGCTTCGGCATCACGGCCGGCGTCTTCCAGCGCTTCTGCGTCCATGCCTAGCTGCTCGGCAAACCACAGTGCCGCCTGGATTACCTGTGTGACCTGGCGGCGCTTGGCCAGTTCGGCCTGGTAATCCGCCAGACTACGCAAAGACCATTTTGCCAATTGCGGGATATGGTCATCGGTAAAAACACTGTTCTCATTCATACCGAAGTGGCTGCTTTGTGGCATGGCAATCAGGGCCTTGAGCATGTCGGACGCGCCCTTGGAGCGTGACAAAAAGCTGTTGTCACGCAGTGCTTCGGCGGCCTTGCGCAGGTCTCCGCCACTGCCAAGTTCTAGGTTCAGGCTCACTAGGTTGACGATGCGGTCACGGGCCTTTTCCAGCTCGGGGCGGAGGAACTCACTGCCAAAGTAACGCGCAATCTGCACCATGCCTTTGGGGGCCTCGGTCTGTATGGCGTCCATCTTGGCCACATCGATGAGGCCGTGCCGCAAACCATAGGTCAGCGCTTTTTCAAAAAACGGACGAGCGTCATACAACGCAACCGTTTGGGCTGCCGGGGTGGCGAGCGTTTGTGAGCCGGACATGGACTTAAATAGCTGACTCTTCGTCCGCTTCCAGCGCTGCAGGTGTCGCCTTGCCGCGGTCAGTGTCACTGGTCTCGACCTTGCCATCGTCTTCTTCGGATTCCGACTCTTCGTCCAGGCCCGCGTCGTGGGCACGGGCTTTGGCACGCAGTACCAGCATCATTTCTACAAACAGGTCAGGGCAGTCGTGGCGCAAGAGCCAAGCCAGTTGCATCCAGTCCTGGTCGGCAACTTCGTCTTCGTCTACCCGAGGCTTCACATAGGCGTTGGCCAGCAAGGCGGTCTCGGAGAGGATTTCCCCATCGTCTTCTACGGCATCAAAGGTGCCGCTGCGGGCAAAGGCTTCGACGCGGCTCCATTTTTCGGTGAAATAGTCGGCCAGTGCTTCGGAGCCGCCTTCCAGATCACCAATGGCGTTGAGGAATTCCACTGGGTCCGCGTCTTCACGGAAGATGATGGAGTTCATCATGCCGCGCAAGTGGGTGCGGCTCAGGTCTTTGTATTGTTTTTCGATCACCACTGCGCGGGCAAACTGTGCCGGGGTCACCAGCAGGTTAATGACCGATTCTTTGGAGTTGTCGTATTCGCGTATCACCGCCAGGATGTCTTTGGGGGGCAACTGCTCCAGTACCACCAAAAGGGCGTGATCGCCCTCGGCATCGGCCAGCTCCATCAACGCGGCTTCGGCAGCCACGATGTCACCGGCGGCAATCAGGCTTTGGGTTTTTGCGATTAGGGCAAGTTGATTCATTTCTGCTTACTCTTTGCGGTCAAAGCCTTGTTCAACCATCCAGTCGTTGCCGGCATCCTCGCGGGCGCGGGCATCGGCCTCTTCTTCGTCGTGGTCTTCGGTGTGGTTGTCGTCGTGGCGTTCGTTGCGCACGTCGTCGCGGTCTTCAGCACCGTCCTCATCCTCGGCGTCTACTTGTGCGCGCTCTGCCGCCGTGAGGGGACGGCTGTGCATGTACTCGAGCGCGGCGGCGACGGTCATGAACCACTCGCCCATGGGTTCTTTCAAAATGGTTTGAACAATGTCACGCGCCCACCCAGCAACCTCTACCGTGCCGCTGACGCTTTCCCACTCGGGCAACTCGTCCGAGTCCTGCGCCACGAGATGGTCCATGGCTGCGGGACTGGTAAAGCGAAACGCTTGGTGGAGCACGACGGCGACCATCTCCGGGCTGAGCTCCATCATTTGAATTAGAAAACCCAACTCCTGGCGTTTTTCGGTCAGGCGCTTACGTAGCACGTCGTTGCCTTCGGAGTCCGTGCGGAGGTCGTCGAGTTCGGCTTGGTAGGCCGAACGTAGATTGTGAAAAAAGGATGAAATAGTCATGAAAATAAGTGCTCGGGTGATGTGAGGCTAAAACGGGGTAACAGCGGCCTAACGTGTGGTCTGGCGCAGCGGTTCGAAATACGCTTGCCAAATTTCGCGCGCCGTCTCCGCGGGGTCGTCCAGCAGGTTGCGGCGGCGGTTGTCGTCATAGGCCTGGCGTTTGGTGTCGTCCGATAACACTTCATACGCTTCTTGCACAGTGCGAAAGCGTGCTGGAGCATCGGCCTCAGTGTTGCGATCCGGGTGGTATTGCGAGGCTTTTTGGCGAAACGCTTTCTTGATGTCGGTCAGCGTGGCAGCACTGTCCAATCCCAGCGCGGTGTAGTGGTCTTTCATATGGCAGTTGGAGCGTGGGTGTTGGGACTGGCGGGCGTCCAATGAAGGGCTTCCGCAGTGGGAAGCATGCGCTTATTTTAGTTGCTAGACGGAAAGCTTTACTTGTCTATTTCTTTTCCCTGGTGGGGGTGGCGAAACTTCAACGCACGTTCCATCATTTTTTTCAATTGAGAAAGCTGCGGCGGTTTAGACAGGTGCCCGAAAATACCCAGTGGCACAGCGTCTTGAAAGGTTTCTTTTTTGTCGTCTGCGCTCAACATGATGACGGGAATTCTTCCAATATCACGGTCTGCACCACGGCGGAGTTGTTGCACAAATTCAAGTCCACCCATGGATGCCATATGCACATCCGAGAGGATGACATCCGGCGTAAATGTGTTCGCTGCAAGAAGCCCTTGCTTTCCGTCAGCGGCTTCGTAAATCGCTTTCACCGGGAGTCGATTCAACGTGTTGCAGATGTATTTGCGCATCAGCGGATCATCATCGACGACGAGTACGGTGGCATCTTGAATATTCATACGGAGCGCTGTTGAAATGGGTGACTGGAGTACTTCAAAGTTGATTCAAACTTGCCACCGACCCGAATCGGGGCACAGGCTGGCCCGCTCGCCATTTCGCCAGATCTGCTCTTCGTCCATCAACAACGAACTTGACGTATTGGTGTCGAAGCAGATCTGCAGTGCGTGCGCAACGTTGGCATTTTCGATGGAAAGCTCCCAGGTTAAGAATATTTGGGTGCAATCCCGGTTGGCGGGGAAGTCTGCCACATCAAAGCCACTGCTGCGGCGCTCTATCACCGCGTGGGCTTGCCCTGTGTCGAATAGGACGGCCGTGCCGCGGGTCAGCGGAATTCGTAGATTGGTCGCCGGGAAATGCAGGTCCAGGCCCTGATCCTCAGTCAAAAACAGATTGCAAAAAGCCGATCCACCGTACTGGGCCCCATCGTGGTGGTACCTCGCGCCGCGGCAGGCCATCAGGGCGACATCACTTGTTGCAAGTACGTCACCCAGGCCGACATGGCTCGTCCAGTCGCGCATGGCTTGGATGCAGAGTTTGTAGTCTGGCCAGCGTGTACGCGCGCGCGCCAACGGCAACGACTCTACGTCGCCGGGGGCCAGGGCCAAGCGCAGCGAGATATCTCTTTGCCAGTCGGCCATCAGCCGGGCAGGAGGTGCCGCCACATTGACCGTGCTTGACAGCACGGTATCGCTCACGCTCCGACTACGGATTGCATCGCCACTCCAGAAGAATGAAGTGATTTGGTCGCGCTCCGGAATCCGTGGTGAAGTATTTGGCATGGTGGGCTCGTGTGGCAAGTCAGCTTGTAGCAAGTTGCTTACTCATAATTATGAATTCAGTTTAATCGCCCGCATGGAGACAAATAATGACCGCGTATGCAGATTTTCACCGTCGTTCAATTCAAGATCGCGATGGATTTTGGTCTGAACAAGCCCAATTGGTAGATTGGAAATCTGCACCTACGCAGGTGTGTGATTACAGCACCCCACCGTTTGCGCGCTGGTTTGTGGGCGGCACGACCAACCTCTGCCATAACGCGGTGGATCGCCATTTGGCGGACCGTGCCGATCAGGCTGCGTTGATTGCCGTATCCACAGAGACCAACACCGAGCACACCTACTCCTTTAAAGAATTGCATGCCGAAGTGCAACGCATGGCTGCGTCGCTGCTGGAGTTGGGTGTCAAAAAGGGGGATCGGGTACTGATCTACATGCCCATGATTGCTGAGGCTGCGTTTGCCATGCTGGCGTGTGCACGCATTGGTGCGATTCACTCGGTGGTGTTTGGTGGTTTCGCCGCTGGCTCGCTGGCGTCGCGCATTGAAGATGCCTCGCCCACCTTGATTGTCAGTGCGGACGCCGGTTCGCGTGGTGGCAAAGTGGTGGAATACAAACCTTTGCTGGACGAAGCGATTGCGACGTCGACCCACAAGCCCGCCGCCGTTTTGATGGTGGATCGCAAGCTGGCTGCTATGAATTTAGTAGCTGGACGCGACCATCTGTGGGGGGCTCAGCGCGAAAAGCACCTCAATTCAGTGGTGCCCTGCGAGTGGGTGGACTCCACCCACCCCAGCTACACCCTGTACACCAGTGGCACGACCGGTAAGCCCAAAGGTGTGCAGCGCGACACGGGTGGCTACACCGTGGCATTGGCGGCCAGCATGAAGCACATTTTCTGCGGCAACGCGGGCGAAACCTTCTTCTCCACCAGCGACATCGGCTGGGTGGTGGGGCATAGCTACATCATTTACGGACCGCTGATTGCCGGTATGGCCACCATCATGTACGAAGGGCTGCCCACCCGCCCTGATGGCGGCATCTGGTGGAGCTTGGTGGAGAAATACAAGGTGACGGTCATGTTCAGCGCACCGACCGCCGTGCGTGTACTTAAAAAGCAAGACCCCGCTCTGCTGTCCAAATACGACCTGTCGAGCTTGCGGGCGCTGTTCCTGGCGGGCGAGCCGTTGGACGAGCCAACGGCACAGTGGATTAGCGCCAGCCTGGGCAAGCCCATCATTGACAACTACTGGCAGACCGAAACGGGTTGGCCCATTCTCAGTATCGCCAACGGCGTTGAAAAAGCGTCCAGCAAATTTGGCAGCCCCGGTGTCGCTATGTACGGCTACGACGTCAAGTTGATTGACGAAAACACGGGTGAGGAGCTCGTGGGCGCGGACCAAAAGGGTGTGGTTGCTATTGAAGGGCCATTGCCGCCCGGATGCATGCAGACGATCTGGCAAGACGACGCGCGCTTTGTCAAAACCTACTGGAACAGCATTCCAGGAAAGATGGTTTACAGCACCTTCGACTGGGGTGTGCGCGACAAAGATGGTTACTTCTTCATCCTGGGCCGTACCGATGACGTGATCAACGTGGCGGGTCACCGCTTGGGCACCCGTGAAATCGAGGAGGCCATCTCTGGCCACCCGAACATTTCTGAAGTGGCCGTGGTCGGCGTTGCCGATCAACTCAAAGGTCAGGTAGCCATGGCGTTTGCCGTGGTGAAAGATTCCAGCGTGTTGGCCGATGACGCGGCGTACCGCAAGCTCGAGAGCGAGGTGATGAAACTGGTCGATACCACCATTGGCGCGGTGGGGCGGCCCGCGCGCGTGCGCTTTGTATCCGTGTTGCCCAAGACGCGTAGCGGAAAACTTTTGCGTCGTGCCATTCAGGCCGTCTGCGAAGGGCGTGACCCTGGCGATTTGACAACGATGGAAGATCCGGCTGCTTTGCAGCAAATCAAGGATCTGACATAGCACTGACGTGTGGTTTTGGCACACCGAGTCGTTACATGCCTTTGGCACTACGTGATTCGGTGGCACAATTCGCATTGCAATTTAGGCCCTTCCCATGCCACAGTCGCATCCGCCAAACGGTTCAGCCGTGTCGCGGAAGGTTAATAAACAGCTTTAACCAGCTAATGTTCCCCGAAGGGGAACGGAGGTCAGCGGAATATGAGTGAGACAACGTCCTCTGTGTACACCACGTACCAGAGCAATACCTATTTGTTCGGGGGCAATGCCCCGTACGTCGAAGAGATGTACGAAAACTACCTGGCAAATCCAGGCAGCGTTCCGGATTCTTGGCGCGATTATTTCGATGCCCTGCAAAACGTTCCCGCCGTGGACGGTAGCAGCGCCAAAGACGTAGCCCACCTACCCGTCATCAACGCATTTGCCGAGCGCGCCAAACAAGGCGGAACTCGTGTGGTGCAGGCCAGCTCTGACCCCGAGATGGGCCGCAAGCGCACCGCCGTACAGCAGCTAATAGCCGCGTACCGCAATGTGGGCGCACGCTGGGCCGACCTCGACCCACTCAAGCGCACCGAGCGCGACGACATTCCTGAACTCGAACCCGCTTTCTACGGCTTCAGCGATGCCGATCAAGAGACCGTGTTCAACACCAGCAACACCTTCTTCGGCAAAGACTCCATGAGTCTGCGCGAGCTGATGAATGCGCTGCGTGAAACCTACTGCGGCACCCTTGGCGCCGAGTACATGTACATCACCGACCAAAACCAGAAGCGTTGGTGGCAACAAAAGCTCGAAGCCATTCGCAGCAAGCCCCAATTTAGCGCCGAGAAGAAAAAGGCGATTCTGGATCGTCTGACGGCGGCCGAAGGCCTGGAGCGATTCCTCCACACAAAATATGTGGGCCAAAAGCGTTTTTCGCTGGAAGGTGGCGAGAGCTTCATTGCCTCGATGGACGAGCTGATTCAGCAAGCCGGTGCCAAGGGCGTGCAGGAAATCGTGATTGGTATGGCCCACCGTGGCCGCTTGAATGTGCTGGTCAACACCCTGGGCAAGATGCCTGCGGATTTGTTTGCAGAATTCGACCACACGGCACCTGAAGAATTAACCTCGGGTGATGTGAAATACCACCAAGGTTTTAGTTCCGATGTATCCACCGCAGGCGGACCGGTTCACCTGACGCTGGCGTTCAATCCGTCGCACCTAGAAATCGTGAACCCCGTGGTCGAAGGCTCTGTGCGTGCCCGTATGGACCGCCGCGACGACCCCACTGGTAGCCAAGTGCTGCCCGTGCTGGTGCACGGCGATGCGGCCTTTGGTGGCCAGGGTGTCAACCAGGAAACCTTGTGCCTGGCGCAAACCCGTGGTTACACCACCGGCGGCACGGTGCACATCATCATCAACAACCAGATCGGCTTTACGACCTCTGACCCACGCGACATGCGTTCCAGTGCTTTCTGCACAGACATCGTCAAGATGGTGGAGTCCCCGGTTCTGCACGTGAATGGTGACGACCCTGAGGCCGTGGTGCTGGCGACCCAACTGGCTCTGGAGTACCGCATGGAATTCCGCCAGGACGTGGTGGTGGACATTACTTGCTTCCGCAAGCTGGGCCACAACGAGCAGGACACGCCTAGCTTGACCCAGCCCTTGATGTACAAAAAGATTGCGACCCACCCCGGCACGCGCAAGCTGTACGCAGACAAGCTGGCCACCCAAGGTTTGGGTGAGACGCTGGGTGACGATATGGTCAAGGCCTATCGCGCCGCGATGGATGCAGGCAAGCACACGGTGGACCCGGTGCTGACCAACTTCAAGAGCAAGTACGCGGTGGATTGGTCTCCGTTCTTGGGCAAGAAGTGGACTGATGCAGGCGACACCGCCATTCCCTTGACCGAGTGGAAGCGTCTGTCCGAGAAGCTCACCACCATTCCTGCCAGTGTGGCACCGCACCAGTTGGTCAAAAAGGTGTACGACGACCGTGCAGCCATGGGCCGTGGCGACGTGAATGTCGACTGGGGCATGGGCGAGCACATGGCGTTTGCCTCCTTGGTGGCGAGTGGTTACCCGGTGCGCTTGTCTGGTGAAGACTGCGGACGCGGTACCTTCACCCACCGCCACGCGGTGATTCATGACCAGAACCGTGAAAAGTGGGATGTGGGCAGCTACACGCCTCTGCAAAATGTGGCTGAGAACCAGGCCCCGTTTATAGTCATCGACTCCATCTTGTCTGAAGAAGCGGTGCTGGGCTTTGAATACGGCTACGCCTCCAACGACCCCAACACGCTGGTGATCTGGGAAGCCCAGTTTGGCGATTTTGCCAATGGCGCCCAGGTGGTGATTGACCAGTTCATTGCCTCCGGTGAAGTGAAGTGGGGCCGTGTCAACGGCATCACACTCATGCTGCCGCACGGCTACGAAGGCCAAGGCCCTGAGCACAGCTCGGCACGTGTGGAGCGCTTTATGCAGTTGGCAGCCGATACCAATATGCAGATCGTGCAGCCCACCACAGCGAGCCAGATCTTCCACGTGTTGCGCCGCCAGATGGTGCGTAACCTACGCAAGCCGCTGGTGATCTTCACGCCCAAGTCGCTACTGCGTAACAAGGATGCAACTTCGCCCTTGTCAGAGTTCACCAAAGGTGCATTCCAGACCATCATTCCTGAGAACAAGGAAGAGGTCAACAAGAAGGCTGAAAAGGTCAAGCGCGTGATTACCTGCTCTGGCAAGGTGTATTACGACCTGGTCAAAAAGCGCGAAGAAAAAGGTCAGGACGACGTGGCCATTCTGCGAGTGGAGCAGTTGTACCCCTTCCCACACAAAGTCTTTGCGGCTGAGTTGAAGAAGTACCCCAACGCCACCGAGGTGGTGTGGTGCCAGGACGAGCCCCAGAACCAGGGTGCTTGGTTCTTTGTGCAGCACTACATCCACGAAAACATGTTGGAAGGCCAAAAGCTGGGCTACTCCGGACGCGCTGCGTCTGCGTCGCCCGCGGTGGGCTACTCCCACCTCCACCAAGAGCAGCAAAAGGCGCTTGTGGAAGGTGCATTCGGAAAACTCAAAGGCTTTGTCCTGACCAAATAAGGAAGAATTGTTATGGCTATCGTAGAAGTAAAAGTACCGCAGTTGTCTGAATCTGTGGCCGAAGCAACGCTGTTGCTGTGGAAGAAAAAGGTTGGTGACGCTGTCGCTGTTGACGAGATCTTGATCGAAGTCGAAACCGACAAAGTGGTCATGGAAGTGCCTGCACCCTCGGCCGGTATTCTGATCGAGCTGGTGGTTGGTGATGGCGCTACCGTCGCTGCTGAGCAATTGATTGCCCGTATCGATACCGAAGGCAAAGCCAGTGCTGCGGCTCCCGTGGCGCCTGTGGTGGCTGCTGCCGCTGCATTGGTCGCTGCAAGTGCGGCTGCGTCGGCACCTGCAGCTGGCAATTCCAAAGCGGGCATTGCCATGCCCGCTGCTGCCAAGATCATGGCCGACAACGGCATGGCTGCAGGCTCTGTAGCCGGCACAGGCAAAGACGGTCGCGTCACCAAGGGTGATGTGTTGG